>JAKFDG010000359.1:0-1755 GCA_036677285.1 Pseudoxanthomonas sp. | reverse complement strand
ACCCGCACCTGCTGCCGAGCCTGCCGCGCACCAGTCGTGAACTTGATCCGCCCGGCGCGGTCGCAACCTCACAGCTCTTGTTCATTGCGCCGGCCAGATCATGGTCGGCGTTTCTTTTTGTGCCTGGAGTCCCGTCGATGAAATCACGCTTCGTCCTGTTGCTGCTGGCGCTGTTGCCGTTGTTCGCCCATGCCGCGGCCCCCGCGCCGGTGGCCGGCACCGACTACGTGGAAATCCCCGGCGGCCAGCCCTATGCCCCGCTCAAAGGGAAGGTGGAAGTGGTGGAGGTGTTCGGCTATACCTGTATCCACTGCGCGCATTTCCAGCCCCTGCTCAATGCCTGGAAGCAGAAACAGCCGGCATATGTGCGTTTCACGCCGGTGCCTGCGGCCTTCGGCGGTTACTGGATGCCCTACGCCCGCGCCTATTACGCGGCGGCGAAGCTCGGCGTGCTGGCCAGGAGCCACGATGCGATGTTCAAGGCGCTGCACGAAGAAGCCAGCCTGCCGATACAGAATGCATCCTCGGACGAAATCGCCGCTTTCTACGCCGGCAAGTATGGCGTTGACCCGGGCGCCTTCGTCGCGGCCATGGACAGTCCCGCGACCGACCTGCTGCTGGAACGCTCCAATGGTTTCGCCACGGCCACCGGGATCGAAGGCACGCCCACGATCATCGTCAACGGCAAATACCGGGTGACCGCACGCAGCTTCGAAGACGCCTTGCGCATCACCGACTGGTTGGTCGCAAGGGAACGCGCGGCGCGCAACTAAAGCTTCACGCCAAGGCGCGCTTTAATATCTTCCAGGTGCGGGCGCGACGTCGGCCTGCATTCCGAACACTTCCATGCTGGAGTTCCGCTCATGAAAACCCGCTTCACGCTGATGCTGCTGGCCCTGCTGCCCCTCCTCGCCGCCTGCAACGCGCAGGACGATGCCGCCAGCACTGTGCCCGCTGCCGCCGAGCCAGTCGCGACCACCGCCGCACCGGCGGAAACCGCGCCTGCGCCTGCGGGCGATGCCGCCGTCGCGCCGGCAACCCCCGAAGCTGCACCGGCCGCACCGATCACTGCCACCGCACCGAGTGGGCCGGCGCCGGTCGCGGGCACCGATTACGTGGAAATCCCCAACGGCCAGCCGTATGCGCCGCTCAACGGCAACATCGAAGTGGCCGAAGTGTTCGGCTACACCTGCCCGCACTGCGCCCAGTTCGAACCGCTGGTCACTGCGTGGAAGCGCAAGCAGCCGGCCGACGTGCGGGTCATCCCGGTGCCGGCGGCGTTCGGCGGCTACTGGGTGACCTACGCCCGCGCCTTCTTCGCCGCCGAAACCCTCGGCGTGCTTGAGAAGAGCCACGACGCGATGTTCAACGCCATCCACGTGCAGCGCAGCCTCGCCCCGGATGCTACGCCGGAGAAGATCGGCGAGTTCTACGCCAAATACGGCGTCGACGCCAAGACCTTCGCCGCCACCATGTCCAGCTTCGGCGTGGAAACCAAGCTCAACCGCGCCAAGCAGTTCGCGGTGCGCTCCAAGGTCGAGGGCACGCCTTCCATCGTGATCGACGGCAAGTACTTGGTATCCATCGACCAGCGCGGTTACGACGTGATGTTCAACACGGTCGAACACCTGGTCGCGCAGGAACGCGCGGCGCAAGCCGGCGGCGCGAAGTAAGGCTGCCGGCCGGACCCATGACCGCACCGGACAAACGTCGGCTGCGGCTGCTCAGCGCCAACATCCAGGCCGGCTCCAGCAC
>JAKFDG010000358.1:0-6030 GCA_036677285.1 Pseudoxanthomonas sp. | reverse complement strand
TGGTTCTGCGACGTGATCATCACCCGGCCCGAATCCAGGTCCTGCACCGGATGGTTGGCACCATGGTGGCCGAACTTCATCTTCATCGTCCGCGCGCCGCTGGCCAGCCCAAGCAGCTGGTGGCCGAGGCAGATGCCGAAGGTAGGAATCTTCTTCGCAATGAATTCGCGGATCGCCGTGATCGCATAGTCACAGGGCTCCGGATCACCCGGGCCGTTGGACAGGAACACGCCATCGGGCTGTAGCGCCAGTACGTCAGCGGCGGAAGTCTGTGCAGGCACCACGGTCACGTCACAACCGCGCTCGGCCAGCATGCGCAGGATGTTGAGCTTCACGCCGAAGTCATAGGCGACGACCTTGAACCTGGGCGTGGCGGAGACGAATGCGCCGCTGTCCAGGTCCAACTGGCCTTCGCGCCAGGGGTACGACGTCGTCGTGGAAACGACCTTCGCCAGGTCCATGCCCTTCAGGCCAGGAAACTTGCGCGCCGCTTCCAGCGCCTGTTCGACATCGATATCGCCGGCCATCAGCGCACCGTTCTGCGCGCCGCGATCGCGCAGCAGGCGGGTCAGCTTGCGCGTGTCGATGCCGGCGATGGCGACCACGCCGCGGGCCCGCAACCATTCCGGCAAGGCCACCTGATTGCGCCAGTTGCTGGGACGGCGCGGCACGTCGCGCACGATCAGGCCGGCGGACCATACCTGGCGGGCTTCGTCGTCGTGGTCGGTGCAACCGGTGTTGCCGATATGGGGATAGGTCAGCGTAACCAGCTGGCGGGCATAGGACGGATCGGTGAGGATCTCCTGATAGCCGGTCATGGCGGTGTTGAACACCACTTCGCCTGCGGATAGGCCGCTCGCGCCTACGGATTCGCCCTCGAATACAGTGCCGTCTTCGAGTACGAGGATTGCGGGTTGGGTCACTGGGCTCGCCTTGGGGTGAAGGAACCCTGCCCCTCCAAACTTGCGGCTGCAAGAAACCACGGACTCGGCGTTTCTGCGGTCCGTGGCGGTGGGTAACAGGCGAGCGGGAATTGTACGGGGACGGGGTCTGCGGCGCCAGTCGTTTTTTCGGAAGCGGTTGCTGAATCGGGACTTTTGCCCGGTCAATCCAAGAGGTCGCGCACCCGGTAAACTCTGGGCGGCCTGCCGGCCAGGCGCGCCGCCGCGTGCAACGCGCCGCGCGCGAAAATGTCCCGGCTACCGGCGCGATGCACCAATTCCACGCGTTCACCCAAGCCGGTGAACTGGACGGTGTGCTCGCCAACGATGTCGCCCGCGCGCAGGCTGGCATAACTGACCTTCGCACCGTTCGCGGTCGCCGCTGCGCCCAACGTCAACGCCGTGCCCGAGGGCGCATCCTTCTTCTGGGTATGGTGGGCCTCGACCACATCGCAATCCCACCCGGGCAATGCCGCCGCCGCGCGCTCCACCAGTTCGGTCAACACCGCTACGCCGAGGCTGAAGTTGGACGCCCACAGCACCGGGATCCGTTGCGCCGCCGCCTCCAGGCCCGTCCGCTGCGCTTCATCCAAGCCGGTGGTGCCGGAAACCAGTGCCGCGCCGCGGGCCACGCACAGGGCCAGGATAGGGTCAAACCCTTCCGGCAGGCTGAAATCGATCGCCACGTCGAACGCAGGCGCGCCGGACAGTTCCTTGGCGGCGAAGAACGGTACCCCGTCCACCACACGCTGTACTGGGGATCGGTTAGTCACGGCGGCGACGATCTGGCAGCCCGCCTGCTCCGGACAGAGTCGCAACAGGGCCTGGCCCATGCGCCCCGAGGCGCCGTGAATAAGAAGTCGTGTGGTTTCGCTCATGGATGCAGGCTAGCCGCGCGCGCCTTTTCCGACAAGCAGATCAATCGCCTTGGTCCGGATCGCGCGCTACCTGCATGGTTTCCAATGAAGGCGGCCCGGCCGCGAAGGCGGCTTGCATGCGCGTGTCGTCGCGTAGGCCTTCCCAGCGGGCCACGACCATCGTGGCCACGCCGTTGCCGATGATGTTGGTGATGGCGCGGGCCTCGGACAGGAAGCGGTCCACGCCCAGGACCAGCGCCACGCCTTCCACCGGCACCTTGCCGTTGAGTGCGGCCAGCGTCGCCGCAAGCGTGACGAAACCCGATCCGGTGACGCCCGCCGCGCCCTTGGAAGTGAGCAACAGCACGCCGATGAGGGTGATCTCTTCCCCCAGCGTGAGATCCACGCCCACGGCCTGGGCCACGAACACCGCGGCCATGGTCAGGTAGATGCAGGTGCCGTCGAGGTTGAACGAATAACCCGTCGGCACCACCAGCCCCACCACGGCCCTGTCGCAGCCCAGGTCTTCCAGCCTTTTCAGCAGACGCGGCAATGCGGATTCGGAAGATGAAGTGCCCAGCACCAGCAGCAGTTCACCTCGAATGTATTTCAGGAACTTCCACAGGGAGAACCCGGACAGCCGCGCCACCGTGCCCAGCACGATGCAGACGAAGGCCAGGCAGGTCAGATACACCGATGCCAGCAGCCAGCCCAGCGATGCCAGCGAATCCAGGCCGAACTTGCCGATGGTGAAGGCCATCGCCCCGAACGCGCCGATAGGGGCCAGGCGCATGATCATGCCGACGATGTCGAACACCACCTGCGAGGCATCCTCGGCCAGATCGAGCAGGCGCTTGCCGCTGCTGCCCATCCGGGTCAGGGCGATACCGGCGAGGATGGCCACCAGCAGCACCTGCAGCAGCTTGCCGGAAGTGAACGCGGACACGAAGGTCTCGGGGATGACGTCCAGCAGGAACGCGACCGTGCCCTGCTCTTCGGCCGCTTTCTGGTACTTGGCGACGCTGGAGGCATCTAGTTGCGCCGGGTCGATATCCATGCCGGCGCCGGGCTGGACCAGGTTGGCCACGACCAGGCCGATGACCAGCGCCAGGGTGGTCAGCACCTCGAAATAGAGGATCGCCTTGAGCCCTATCTTGCCGACATGGCGCAGGTCGCCGATCTTGGCGATGCCCGCCACGATGGTGAGGAAGATCACCGGAGCGATGATCATCTTCACCAGCTTGATGAAGCCATCGCCCAGCGGCTTCATCTGCTCACCCAGGTCCGGGCGGAAATGGCCAAGCAGCACGCCGATCGCGATGGCGACCAGCACCTGCAGATAAAGGTTCTTCCACCAGCCCCTGCCCATCGTCACCCCTTCATCCCTGGCGGCGGCAACTTAGCACGCGCTCCGGCGCTGGCGGGAACGCCGGGTCAGGCGGCCGCGACGGCACTCAGGCCGAGTGCCGCGATCTCGGCCTTGAGCAGCTTGCCGAGGATCTGCACGCCGGCCTCGATCTTGTCCTGGGGCACGGTGACGAACGACAGGCGCAAGGTGTTCGGCTGCGGATCGACCGCATAGAACGGCGCGCCGGGGACGAAGGCCACGTTCTGTTCGATGGCCTTGGCCAGCAACGTGCTGCTGTCCACGCCCTTGGGCAGGGTGACCCAGATGAACATGCCGCCTTCGGGCTGGTTCCAGGTCGCCTCGACCGGGAAGTAACGCTCGAGCGCCGCCAGCATGAGCTGGCACTGATGCGCGTACAGGGTGCGGATGGTGGGGATGTGCGCGTCCAGGAAGCCGTCCTGTACCGCTTCGTAGACGATGCGCTGGGAGAACGAGGGCGTGTGCAGGTCGGCGGCCTGCTTGGCCTGGACCAGCTTGCCGTGCAGTTCCTCGGGGGCGACCACGAAACCCAGGCGCAGGCCCGGGGCCAGGACCTTGGAGAACGAGCCCATGTAGATCACGCTTTCCGGGGCCATCGACAGCAGGCTGGGCAACTGATCTCCGCTGTAGCACAGCTCGCCGTAGGGGTCGTCCTCGACCACCGGCACGCCCGCGGCGATCGCCTTCTGCAGCAGCGCCTTGCGGCGCTCCAGCGGCAAGCGGCGGCCGGTGGGATTCTGGAAATTGGGCAAGCAGTACATGAAGCGCGCGCCAGCCAGTTGTTCGGCGGTCAACGCGTCGGTGACGATGCCCTGTTCATCGGTCTGCATGGCCGAGAACGCCGGCTGGAACAGCGAGAACGCCTGCAGCGCGCCGAGGTAGCTCGGGGTTTCCACTAGCACCTTGCTGCCCTCGTCGATCAGCACCTTGCCCAGCAGATCCAGGCCCTGCTGCGAGCCGGTGGTGATCAGCACCTGGCTGGGACGGATGGTGACGCCGTTCTGGCTCAGGCGCGCCGCGACCCATTCACGCAATGGGGTGTAGCCCTCGGTGGGGCCGTACTGCAGCGCTGCATGCGGGGCCTCGTCCAGCACCTTGGTGCAGGCCCAGCGCATGCGTTCGATCGGGAACGTGGCCGGCGAAGGCAGTCCGCCGGCGAAGGAGATGACCTCCGGACGCTCGGTGACCTTGAGGATTTCACGGATTGCCGAGCTGGTGAGGCCCTGCGCTCGCTTGGAGATGGTGATTTTGGTCGTCATGCCGCTAGTTTAACGGCATTGTCCCACTCCGTCCTCACCAGACATGGAGGTCCGACCCAGCCAATCCAGAACCAGGCGATTCACCTGCACGGGTTTTTCGCGGTGCAGGAAATGGCCTGCGCCTTCGACAATGCACCATTCGTAGTCGCTGGCGAAAAGATCCGCCTGCCGCGGCAGCATGTCCCCGCGCATGTCCCGCGATCCGCACAGCACCCTTGTCGGCACCGTGATCGGATCGAGCATGCGCCGGTGCACGGATTCAAGCGCTGGGTCGGCCCGGAATTTGCGGAACATCGCGCGGTAGTACGCCAGCGCCGCTTCCATGGCGCCGGGTTCGGCCAGCATCCGCTTGATCTGCGCCACATGGGCGCGGTCGTCGTAGGCCGGCGACCACAGCTTCCACAGGAATTCGATGAAGGCCAAGTTGTTGGCCTTGCACAGGACTTCCGGCAGCCAGGGCAACTGGAACAGGAACCAGTGGAAGGAGCGCAGGATGTGCTTCGGTGACTTCCTGATCGTGCGGCGCACTTCCACAGGATGCGGCACGGCCAGGATCACCGCGCGCCTGATCGATCCCGGATAGGAGGCCAGCACCGCGTAGCTGATCGCCGCTCCCCAGTCCTGACCGACGAGGAAACAGGGTTGGCCATCGTTCAAGCCATCGATCAGGCATTTGATGTCGGTGGCAAGCGTGGCGAGATCGAAATAGCCCGCGCCGGGGACTTCAGTCGGCGGATATCCGCGCAGGAACGGCGCCACAACGCGATAGCCGGCCTTGGCCAACACCGGCATCTGCCTTTCCCAGGTATGCGCATTGTCGGGAAAGCCATGCAGCAACAGTACCAGCGGTCCCTCGCCTGCTTCCAGATAAGCGAAGCGCAAACCGTTCGCAGTGATGTCGCCCCTGTGCATGGGGGGATTGTTGCATGCACCTGCACTTGCGCGACCATGGGCTGGAACGAAAGAATCATTCCTTCCAGAAGAAGGACAGACACGTTGGCAGGTTTCATGATCCAAGAGCCGCTTCTGGTCGGCGAGTCCTTTTCTCCCTGGACGCAAAAGGCGCGTTGGGCACTGGAACACTGCGACGTCCGATATCGCTACGCCGAGTACACGCCTACCCTCAGCGAACTTGGCTTGCGCCTGCGCTTGCGGCAATGGTCGGTGCCAGTCTCGGTGCCGGTGCTGTTCGTAGGCCGCCGGGTGTTACGTGGCTCGTGGGAGATCGCCTGTCACGCCGCCGCCTCCGCGGGTGACGGCAGGCTCGGCGATCTGTCTGCGGTCGCCGAGTGGAACGCAATCAGTGAGGTGGCGCTGGCCGAAGGCCGCACCCGCGTGGTCAGGTGCGTTCTGGGAGATCACTCGGCACTCGAAGAAGCATTGCCGGGATTTATCCCTCCGGTATTGCGGGCACCGCTGCGGTTCGTCGCGCGTGATGCGGCTCGGCGCCTGGACAGGAAATACGCGCATCTTGCGATGCCCGGATCGTTGCGACAGGGGCTCGTCCGCCTGCGAAGCGGGCTTGCGGCGTCACGCTGCGACTATCTCCTGGGCCGATTCGGTTATGCGGATATCGCAATGGCAGT
>JAKFDG010000357.1:0-2738 GCA_036677285.1 Pseudoxanthomonas sp. | reverse complement strand
GGCGATCGGCGCGAAGCAGGTCAACCTGGTCGGCATTTCCTACGGCACCCGCGTGGCCCAGCAATATGCGGCGCGCTATCCCGCCAGCACGCGCACGATCGTGCTGGACAGCGTGGCCCCCAATTCGCTGGTGCTGGGCAACGAGTTCGCACGCAACCTGGAGGATGCGCTGGACCTGCAGTTCGCGCTTTGCGCGAAGACGCCGGCCTGCGCGCGGCGCCTGGGCAATCCGCGCGAGAAACTGCGCGCACTGATGGCGAAACTGGAAACCGATCCGCCGCTGGTGACCTATCGCGACGGCATGACGGGTGAAAGCAGGCAGGAAAAACTGACGCCCGCGCTGGTCGCCGGGCTGGTGCGCATGTACGCCTACATGCCGCTGGCCTCCTCGCTGTTGCCGCTGCAGTTGAACGAAGCCGCCAACGGGCGCTACGACGGACTGATGGCGCTGTCGAAGATGCTGGGCGAGCAGATGTCCGAAAGCATCGCCTTCGGCATGCAGTTCTCCGTGATCTGCAGCGAGGACGGCAGCGAGCTGAAAGCCAATCCCGCCGACGAAGGCACGCTGCTGGGCAACGATTTCGCCGGCTACCTGACCGCGCAATGCGCGATCTGGCCGAAGGGAAAGCGGCCGGCGGACTTCCGCGCGCCGTTGAAGACCAAGGTGCCGGCGCTGTTGCTGTCGGGCGAGTTCGACCCGGTCACCCCGCCGCGTTATGGCGATGCGGTGGCGAAGACGCTGCCGAACGGGCGCCACCTGGTGCTGCGTGGCCAGGCCCACAACGTGATCGGCGTGGGCTGCATGCCCAAGCTGATGGCGCAGTTCATCGATACCGCCGAGGCGAAGAAACTCGATGGCAAGTGCCTGGCGAAACTGGCGTACACGCCGCCGTTCACCGGCTTTTACGGATGGGAACCATGATCGAAGTACAGGACCTGCATAAATCCTTCACCGCCAAGAAAACGGTGGTGAAGGCCGTCGATGGCGTCAGCTTCGAGGCGCGCGACGGCGAGATCACCGGCCTGCTCGGGCCCAACGGCGCTGGCAAGACCACCACCCTGCGCATGTTGTACACGCTGATGAAACCCGACAGCGGTCGCGTGCTGGTGGACGGCGTGAACGTAGCCGACGATCCGGAATCGGTGCGCCGTGCGCTGGGGGTGCTGCCGGATGCGCGCGGCGTGTACAAGCGCCTGACCGCACGCGAGAACATCGCCTATTTCGGCGAGCTGCACGGGCTGGACGCGGCGACGATCGCTTCGCGTACCACGCGCCTGGTGCAGGCCTTGAACATGCAGGACTTCATCGACCGCCGCACCGAAGGCTTCTCGCAAGGGCAGCGGACCAAGACCGCGATCGCGCGCGCGCTGGTGCACGACCCGAAGAACGTGATCCTGGACGAACCCACCAACGGCCTGGACGTGATGACCACGCGCGGCCTGCGCGAATTCCTCAAGCAGCTGCGCGCGGAGGGACGCTGCGTGGTGTTCTCCAGCCACATCATGCAGGAGGTCGCCGCGCTGTGCGACCGCATCGTGATCATCGCCCGCGGGCAGGTGGTGGCCTCGGGCACCGCCGACGAATTGCGCGCGCAGACCGGCGAGGAAAATCTTGAGGACGCCTTCGTGAAGGCCATCGGTTCGGAAGAAGGACTGCACGCATGAAATCGATCCGCGCCCTGATGACGGTGATGCGCAAGGAACTGCGCGACCTGTTCCGCGACCGACGCACGCTCTACCTCGCCCTGGGCTTGGGCCCGGTGCTGTATCCGCTGCTGATGCTGGGCATGGCCACGCTCGGCGAGAACCGCGCCCGCGACCAGATCGAGAAGCCGCTGGAATTGCCCGTGGCCGGACGCGAGCACGCGCCCAACCTGATCGCCTGGCTGGAAGGCCAGAACGTGGTGATCAAGCCGTCGCCGAAGGACATCAACGCGGCCATCGCCAACCAGGACGAGGACGTGATCCTGCGCATCGGCGCGGAATTCCCGGAACAGTGGCGCAAGAGCCTGCCGGCGCCACTGGAAATCCTCCACGACAGCACCCGCCAGGACGCGCAGATCCCGGTCGCGCGGCTGCAGGGGCTGCTCGGTACGTATGGTGGACAGGCGGGATCGCTGCGTTTGCTCGCACGCGGGGTCAATCCCGGCACCGCGACCGCGATCCAGGTCCGCCGCACCGACCTGGCCACGCCCGAGGCCCAGCGCGGACGCATGCTGTCCTTCATCCTGCCCTACCTGCTGATCCTCAGCGCCTTCATCGGCGGCGCCTACCTGATCCTCGACGCGACCGCGGGCGAGCGCGAGCGCCAGTCGCTGGAACCCTTGTTGGCCACGCCGGCGCCGCGCGGCGCCATCGTCAGCGGCAAGATTGCCGCCGCTTGCGTGATCGCGATGCTGTCGCTGCTGCTGACGTTGCTGGCCTTCAAGTTCAGCGCCCAGCTTTCGCCCACGGTGGGTCGGCAGATGGAAGTCAGCTTCCTCGCCATCGCCAAGCTGCTGCTGATCCTGGTGCCGATGGTCTTCATCGGCACCACCCTGCTGACCTACCTGGCCGCTTCGGCCAAGAGCATGAAGGAAGCGCAGAGCCACATGACCTGGCTGCTGTTGCTGCCTATGCTGCCGACCTTCGTGCTGATGGTGAACCCGGTCAAGACCCAGCTGTGGCAGTTCGCGGTGCCGTTCCTGGCCCAGAACCAGCTGATCCTGAAAGTGATCCGCGGGGAAGCCATCAACGCG
>JAKFDG010000356.1:0-2385 GCA_036677285.1 Pseudoxanthomonas sp. | reverse complement strand
CTGGTGGTCAGCCACGATCTGGCGTTGATCAAGCGCATGAAGAAGCGGGTGCTGGTCCTGGACCACGGCCGCCTGACCGACGACATCTCCCCGGCGGATCTGGCCGAATGACGACCGCGGACGCCAACGTCGCAGCCGCGCGCCCGCGTTCGGGCGCCGGCATCTGGCTCGACCAGCATCTCTACAGTTTCGTCGCCAGCCTGGGTCGGGTGCTGCGCAGGCCGTGGACCACGCTGCTGACCATCGGGGTGATGGCGGTGGCGCTGGCGCTGCCTCTGGGCCTGGGTCTGGCCCTGGCCAACCTGCAGCATTTCGCCGGCAGCGTGGAGCAATCGCGCGAGGTCGACCTGTTTCTCAAGCCCGAGGTCCAAGTGGTACGCGCGCAGGCCCTGGCGGCCGAATTGCGCGGCCGCGCCGACATTGCCAAGGTCGAATTGCGCACGCCCGAGCAGGGCCTGGCCGAATTCCGTGCCCGCAGCGGTTTGGGCGATGCGCTGGGAGCGCTGGAGGAAAACCCGCTGCCCAGCCTGTTGATCGTCACTCCGCGCGAAGACGCCGCCACCCTGGTGGCCGCGCTCGAGCGCCTGCCCGAAACCGGCTTGCTGCAACACGATGCGCAGTGGCGCCAGCGCCTGCAGGGGTGGCTGGGCTTCGGCGAACGCCTGGCCTGGGTACTGGCGGCGCTGTTCGGCCTCGGCGCACTGCTCGTGGTGGGCAATACCGTGCGCCTGGACATCCAGTCGCGACGCGAAGAGATCGGCGTGCTGCAACTGCTGGGCGCCACCGATGGCTTCATCCGCCGTCCCTTCATCTATCTCGGCGCCTGGTACGGGCTGGCGGCCGGCGCACTGGCGCTGGGATTGCTGGCCGCCGCCGCATACGCGTTGCGCGCGCCATTGCAGGCCCTGTCCCGGAGCTATGGCAGCGCTTTCGCGCTTGGCGGGCTGGATCCGTTGCGCGCGGCGGGTTTCGTGCTCGCCGCCACCGTCATCGGCTGGCTTGGCGCCTGGCTGGTGACCGGGCATTTCCTGCGCCAGACCCGGCCGACGGAGACCTGAGACATGCGTGCACAGGAACTTCGCCACCTGATCAGCGACACCCCACGGGTGATGGTGGTGGACGGGTCCAAGATGGTGCGCAAGATGATCGCCGACGTGCTCAAGCGCGAATTGCCCGGCGTCGAAGTGATCGGGTGTGCCAGCGTGGCCGAGGCGCGCAAGGCCCTGGGAGAAGGTGCGGTGCACCTGGTGACCACGTCGCTGGCCCTGAAGGACGGCGATGGTCTGGAAATCGCGCGCAGCGTGCGCGAAGCCGCGGGCCAGGCCTACGTGCCGGTGATCGTGGTCTCCGGCGACGCGCAGCAGCACCTGGAAGAACGCCGCTTCACCGAATTCGTCACCGACTACTTCGACAAGGCGCTGGGCCACGAAGCCCTGGCGGCCTTCATCCGCGGCTATGTGCAGCCGCAACCGGTGGTCGGGGCCACCGTGCTGTACGTAGAGGACAGTCGCGTGGTGGCCGAAACCACCAAGCGCATGCTCGAACGCCACGACCTGAAAGTGGTGCACGTGGTGAAGGCGGAAGATGCCTTCGCCCTGCTCACCGCCGAATCGCTGGGCCTTTCCACCCATCGCTTCGACCTGGTGCTGACCGACGTGACCCTCAAGGGCGAACTAAGCGGCCGCGACGTGGTGCAGCGCATCCGCGTCGACTTCGTCTATGGCAAGCGGCGCCTGCCGATCCTGGTGATGACCGGCGACGACAACCGCGACAACCAGTCCGAACTGCTGCAGGCCGGCGCCAACGACCTGGTGTTGAAGCCGATCGAGGAGCGCCTGCTGATCACCAAGGTGCTGTTCCAGTTGCGCCTGGCCAGCCTGGACGAAACCCGCACGCTGGTGTGAGCTTCCTCCCCCTTTGTAAAAAAAAGGGGATCGAGGGGGATTTGCTCTTGCCTTTGTTTCATGTGTTGAACAACAACAGCAAGATCAAATGCAAATCCCCCTCGGTCCCCCTTTTGCAAAGGGGGAGGCAAACCCAAGCTCTTCCAGATTCCAGATTCCCGCCCATGCCCGAAGAAGAACGCATCAAGCTGGAACCCTCCTGGAAGTCGCGGATAGGCGACTGGCTGCTGCGTCCCGAGATGCGCGAACTGTCCGCTTTCCTGCGCCAGCGCAAACAGGACGGGGCGCGCATCTTCCCGCCGGGGCCGCAGATCTTCGCCGCCTTCGACGCCACTCCGTTCGAGGCGGTGAAAGTGGTGATACTCGGGCAGGACCCTTATCACGGTGCCGGCCAGGCGCACGGCCTGTGTTTTTCGGTGTTGCCGGACGTGCCGCCGCCGCCGTCGCTGCAGAACATCTTCAAGGAGATCGGGAACGACCT
>JAKFDG010000355.1:0-4923 GCA_036677285.1 Pseudoxanthomonas sp. | reverse complement strand
TACTGGCTGCCCTCGAACAGTTCGCCCTGGAAATCGGTGCGCAATCCGTAGCAGAGCACCGGGATGCGCATCTGGTCGACCACCTCGCTCAATTGCCAGACCTGGGCGCGCGTCAGGAACTGGGCCTCGTCGACCAGCACGCAATCCAGCCGGCCATTGACGGTGATGTCATCGCCGATCATCCGCTCCAGGTCGGCGGCACGATCGAAGGCCGTGGCCGTCGCGCTGAGGCCGATGCGCGAGGCGACCACGCCGCTGCCGGCGCGATGGTCCAGCCGGGGGGTGAGGATCGCCACCCGCATCCCACGCTCGCGGTAGTTGTGCGCCGATTGCAACAACGTCGTGGTCTTGCCGGCGTTCATCGCCGAATAGTAGAAATAGAGCTTGGCCATGGGCGCAATTCTATCTTCAACCAAGCGCGGTCAAGGTGTGCGGGGTGCGACCTGCTGCACGTCACCCACGTCGACCTTGCCCTGCGGCATATCCTTCCAGACCGCATCCTGCCACGCCTGGTATTCCTTCGGGTCCCAGAACTGGGAATCGTAGAACTGGTGGGCTGGAATGCGCATCATTCCTCCGAACTGATCGGGCACCCTGACTTCCTTCGGTGCGCTCACGGACCTCGCAGTGCGACGCATGCGCTGCCTGGCCTTCTTCATGAACTCCGCCATGCGCGGACGGGCCGCCGCATCGGCATACTCCGCGAGCAACACCTGGCCGTCGCGCACGGCGCGTTCGCGCTGCGCCGCGTCCAGGTCGCGCCAGTACTGCTCGCGCAAGCGGATGAACTGCGGATAGCCGCGCTCGGCGGCAAGGTCCGCCCAGGCATAGGCCATCGATGGATCGGCCGGGACGCCCAGGCCTTTCCACAGCATCTCGGCCACCATGGCCTGTGACGCCTTGTCCGCATACCGGGATGCCTTCCTGAAATGCTCCATCGCCAGTGCGTGATCTCCGGCCAGGTAGGCCTCCCAGCCTTCCTGGCGATACTTCATGTCGGGATGCGCATTCAGGAAAGTACGAGTGCTCAGCACCCGCTGTTCCCGTCGGTCGATCCCATCCTTTTTCGCGTCCGCAGCCACGGCGTGCAGCGAAAGCGCCGCACATAACAACCCGATCACTGCGAACCCTGCTCCCTGGCCAAGCCTCCTGCGCATCGCTTCAACTCCCTTCGTCAGCCTCCTGCCGACTCTACCGCAACCCTCTGGGGAGTACCGGCGGGGCTATGGCTTTTCTTGCGAAGGCTTGCCGGTCTGTTCCACATCGCCCACTTCCACGCGGCCCTTGCGCGCGCCAGGCGCATCCCACACTTCGTCCTGCCATTCGAAGTACTTGTCGGCTTGCCAGTACTTCGGCGAGTAATACTCCTCGGCGCGGATGCTCATGCCGCTGCCCGCCAGCGGCCCGGTGAAGGGAATGATCTGCACATTGCCGGTGAAACCCACCCGGCTGCCGGTGGCGCTGCGCTGCTTGCGCAGGATCTTCGCCATCCGCGGCTTGGCCACCTCATCACCGTATTCGGCCAACAGGGGCTGCCCGCGCTCGATGGCGGCCTGCTGCATGGCCGCGTCCAGCGACTGCCAGTACTGCTCGCGCATGATGGTGAAGTTGGAATAGAAGCGCTCGGCGGCCAGGTCCATCCACGCATAACCGAGGGCGCGGTCCTGCGGGACTCCGATGCCCTTCCAGTACATCTCGGCGATCATCGCCTGCGCGGGCTTGTCGGCGTAGCGGGCGGCGCGCAGGAAATGGTCCATGGCTTCGTCATAGCGGCCATTGGCATAAGCATGCAATCCCTCGCGGCGCCAGCGCAGGTCCGGATGCGCACTGAGGAAGCCTTCGGTGATCAATTCCGGCGAAATCCCCGGCTCGCCCACGAAATTTCCCCGCGTGGGACGCTCCATCGGTTCCTGCAGTTCCGCCTTGAAGGGCTGGGCGCTCTCCTGTTGCGCGGCGAGTACCTGTGCAGAGGCCAATACGAGCATCGTGGCAGCCATGTATCTCTTCATTCCGATTCCTTTCCTGGTTGGCTTGCGTAGTCGGTGCGACGAGCTGGGTTGTGCGCCTTGCGGACACACGCGTTCCTCCGGATTACGACGCAAAGGGAGGTTTCGTCGCAGGTCCTGGCCATCTCCGGACGTGTTGGTGGAACGAGTCCGGTGTCATCGGCCATTCCAGAGTGGCGCCGGAAGCCGAATCCGGCCAGTGAAGCAAGTAACGGTGCTGTTTGGCGTCATTGCCGACCCTGCGCGGGGACGGATCGCTGTTTCTGCACGGAATCGTTGTCGTCCCACGGCCGGGCAAGACCAGGTCGCTGCCCATGGCGGCCGGATCCCCTGATGTGCGGCCGGAGCCGCGGCTTCAGTACAATGCGCGGCCCGGCAGGTAGTTCCCATGCAAGGTCTCAACCCTCCCCAACGCGACGCGGTCCGGCACTGCGAAGGCCCGCTGCTGGTGCTGGCAGGTGCGGGCAGCGGCAAGACCCGGGTCATCATCGAGAAGATCGCGCATCTGGTGAACTCGGGACGCATGCCGGCCAAGCGCATCGCCGCGATCACCTTCACCAACAAGGCCGCGAAGGAAATGCGCGAGCGCCTGGGCAAGCGCCTGAAGGGCGAAGCGGCGGAAGGTCTCACCATCTGCACGTTCCACGCACTGGGTTTGCGTTTCCTGCAGATCGAACACGCGGCGGTGGGCCTGAAGCGCGGTTTTTCTATCTTCGACGCCGACGACAGCAATGCGCAGATCAAGGACCTGATGCCGGGCGCTAAGCCCGATGCGGTGGAAGCGGCGAAGAACCTGATCTCGCGCGCCAAGAACGCGGGGCTGTCGCCTGACGAAGCGCTCGCCGCTTCGAAGACGACGCGCGAGCAGGAAGCGGCGAAGTTGTATGCGCGTTACCAGGCGCGCCTGTCCACGTTCAATGCCGTGGATTTCGACGACCTGATCCGTTTGCCCGTGCAGGTGCTGGAGAACGATGCGGAGATCGCCGCCGCCTGGCGCGAACGCATCGGCTACCTGCTGGTGGACGAATGCCAGGACACCAACGACGCGCAGTACCGCCTGTTGAAGGTGCTGGCCGGCCCGCGCGGCGATTTCACCTGCGTGGGCGACGACGACCAGAGCATCTATGCCTGGCGCGGCGCCAATCCGGACAACCTGCTGCAGATGGCGAAGGATTACCCGGCCCTGCAGGTGATCAAGCTGGAGCAGAACTACCGTTGCAGCAACCGCGTGCTGCGCGCGGCCAATGCGTTGATCGCGAACAACCCGCACGAGCACGTGAAGAAACTCTGGAGCGACCAGCCCGATGGCGAGCGCATCCGCGTGTGGGAATGCCGCGACAACGAGCACGAGGCGGAAAAGGTCGCCGCCGAGATCGCCTTCCTGCACACCGCGCGCGATGCGCCGTGGAGCGATTTCTGCATCCTGTTCCGCGGCAACCACCAGTCGCGGCCGCTGGAGAAGTCGCTGCAACTGTTGCGCATCCCCTACCACCTGACCGGCGGCACCGCGTTCCTGGAACGCCAGGAAGTGAAGGACGCGCTGTCGTGGCTGCGCCTGGTCGCCAACCCGGACGACGACGCGGCGTTCCTGCGCGCGGTGCAGTCCCCGAAGCGCGAAGTCGGCGCGACCTCTTTGGCGAAACTCGCGGAGATGGCCCAGCACGCGCACCTGCCGATGTCGCGCGCGGCCGAATCGATGGGCGCGCTGAAGGCGCTGCCGCCGCGCGCGGCCAACGGCCTGAGCGCGTTCAGCGACATCCTCCGCGACCTGCGCAACCATTCCACACAACTGTCGGCGGCCGATCTGGTGCGGCGACTGTGCGAGCGTTCCGGGCTGTTCTCCGAACTCCGCGCGCAGTGCAAGGACGAGGCCTCGTTCGCCCGCCGCCGCGGCAACCTGGACGAACTGGCCGACTGGTTCGAAGGCGCGCGTGGCGGCGGCAGCGCCGGCGACCTGGCCGCGCAACTCGCGCTGCTGTCGCGCAACGACAAGGACGACGGCGGCAACCAGGTGCGGCTGATGAGCCTGCATGCGGCCAAGGGCCTGGAATTCCGCTACGTGTTCATCATCGGCTGCGAGGACGGCACCCTGCCGCACGAGATGAGCCTGGACGAAGGCAACCTGGCGGAGGAACGCCGCCTGCTGTACGTGGGCATCACCCGCGCCAAGCAGGGCCTGTACCTGAGCCACAACCGCGAGACCCGCCGTTTTCGCGAGAAGGTCCGGCTGAAGCCCAGTCGCTTCCTCGACGAACTGCCGCAGGCCGAACTGCAACGAGACGGCGCCGATCCGCTGGCCGATGCGGCGAGCAAGAAAGAGCGCGCCAGCGCGGGCCTGGCCGCGATCCAGGCCCTGTTCGACTGACCCCGGTTTTCCGCTGTTGTAGGCTTGGCGGCATCGCCAGCCGAACTCCCGGATAACCGATGACCCGTTCCAGCCCCGCCTGGCTGCTGATCGCCTTCGCCATCGCCTTCATCGGCGTCGGCTTCCGCTATTGGCAATTGCCATATGCGCAGGCGTCGCTGCCGCATTCCCTCTACGGGCCCGGCCTGGTCGCCGTGGGCGTGGTCGCGCTGATGGTGCGCGCCTTCGGGCTGGCGCGGTTCTGGAAGGCATGGCTGCTGGTGGCCGCCACGGTGCCGGCCGCGGTGCTGGCGCGGATCGTGGTGGAGGCGACGGCCGATCCCACCTCGCACAACCTGTGGCCCTTCGAGATCGCCATTGCACTGGGGCTGGGACTGGCCAGCGCGCTGGCGGGCACGCTGGTCGGCAGCCTGTTCCTGCTCCGCAGCAGCAAGCGACCGGCTTGAGCGGGTTCACTTGAATGAATGCGACAACGTAAACGGCGTGCAACGCAATCGTCGCGACCGGTTAACACGACGGCGGCTACATATGCGGCGCCGGTGTGAGGTCGAA
>JAKFDG010000354.1:0-9738 GCA_036677285.1 Pseudoxanthomonas sp. | reverse complement strand
CTGCGCATGGCCGAAGCCATGCAGCAGCTGGCGCCCACGCGCAAGCAGCTGGATGCGGAGTTGTATGCCAAGGCCTATCGCAAGGTCGGGCATCCGCGCCTGCGTGGACACCAGATCGACCTGATCGCCGGCGTCGGCGTGGGCCTGGCCAGGGCAGTGCGCACGCCGGGCGTGGCGATGCTGCTGCGACTGTCACGCGGTCCGGCAAAGGCCAGCGGTTTGGGGGATTTGCAGGGCTTCCTGGAGCGGGGCTTCACCGCGTTCTCGGCGCTGGGCGACGGCAAGGCCTTCGTCGGCGATATCGAAAAGTCGGAACGCAAGGTGGCGAAGCGTCTGTTTTCCGGCGATCCCGATCCATTCCGCTGACCGGGCAGGGCGTTCAGTCGAATTTTTCGCCAAGCACGCGCCTGATCTCGGATTCGATGGGGCCCCTCAGCGCGGACAGCAGGAAGCCGAGTTGCGCGGTGACGTGCAGCTTGTTGGGGGACAGCTTGATTTTCCCGTCCACGCCGGGACGCACGAAGTTGAGCGTGTCGCCGTCCCATTCGTATTCGATACCGAAGCGTTCCGCCAGTTTCCTGGCCACGTCCTCGATCGCCTTGCGCGCCTGCTTGGGAGTCTTGGAATGATCGTGTTGGATATCGATGCTGGGCATGTGCGGTTTCCCTCGGCGGGCATGCATTGTGCGCAAGCACGCGGCGGACGCCAAGCCGCAGCGCGGCATGCTAGGCTCGCGCCGCGTGGAAAATTTACGACTCCATTTCAGCAATCGCCAACAGCCTGACCGCCCGCTGGTCACCGGCGTGCACCGCGTGGTGCGCGAGGCCAGTGGCCAGCTCGGGGTTGGCGACAACGCCCAGGGCGCGCTGCTGGCGCAATTCTGCGTGGACCGGCGCGGTCTCTGGTTGCAGGTGGCCAGCGGGATCCGTGGCGTCCACGTCAATGGCCGCCCGGTGCAGAGGATGGCCCTGTTGCGCGCTGGCGATGCGGTCTACGTGGACGGGGCGGAAATCCTCATCCAGGCCTCGCACCAGAGCGTGGACGCGATGCCGCAATCCGACAAGGACGACGACGACCCCCGCGTGGTCCTGCGCGGGGTTGGCGGCAGGCATCATGGACGCAGTTTCCCAGTGTCGCGGCGTTGCCTGGTCGGTCGCGCACGCGAGGCCGACATTCGTATCGACGACCCCGGATTCTCCGAGCGCCATGCGCAATTGGAACGGCGCGGCGACTGCGTGCTTTTGCATGACCTGGGTTCGGCCGCAGGCAGCCTGGTGAATGGCGTGGCCGTGCGCGAGGCTTTGCTGGCTGCGGGTGACCAGGTGGCATTCGACAGCCAGAACCGATTCATCGTTGAAGTGCCCTGGCTGGGATCGGCGGTGGAGGGGCCTGAACTCGCCGATGAGGCCGGGGAGGACGGAATCGACGAAACTTCTCCGCCCGCTCCGCGACGTTCCGCATTGCGCTGGCCCTGGCTGTTGCTGGCGGCACTGTTCCTGGCCGCTGCGCTCAGTGCGCTGCTGCTGTTCGGCGCCGGCTGATCCATTTCCAGGCACGCCAGCCCAGCAGTGCGCCCAGGATCGAGGCGTACAGCAGCGGTTCGCGGATATCCGATTTCACCAGCCACCAGAAATGCAGCACGGCGAGCACGCCCACTGCATAAACCAGCTTGTGCAGGCGGCCCCAGTTGCGTCCCAGGCGCTTGATCCAGCCCTTGGTCGAAGTGACCGCGAGCGGGACCAGCAACAGCCATGCCGCGAAACCGACGGTGATGTACGGCCGTTTCACGATCTCCTCGAAGATCTGCGTCCAGTAGCCACGCAGGTCGAGTCCCAGGAAAGCGGCGAAGTGCATGCAGGCGTAGAAGAACGCGTACAGGCCCAGCATGCGGCGGAAGCGAATCAGCACCGGCTGCCCGGTCAGTTGCCGCAGCGGAGTGATCGCCAGGGTGATCATCAGCAGCCGCAGTGCCCACAGGCCGAGCCGATGTTCGATCTCGGCCACCGGATCGGCGCCCAGCGCATCGCTGCCGGTCTGCCAGACGTCGTAAAACTGCCAGGCAAGGAGTCCCAGCGGCGTCAGCGCAGCGGCGTGGGCCAGGGTCTTGGCGGCGATGATGCCGCTGGAGGCCTTGCGTGGATGCATCAATACCACTTCTTCAGATCCAGCCCCGCATACATCGACGCGACCTGCTCGCCGTAACCGTTGAACAGCCGCGTCGGGATGCGTTCGGCGAACAGCTTGCTGGCGGTGCCGGCGATGCGGCGTTCGGTCTTCTGGCTCCAGCGCGGATGGTCCACGGACGGATTGACGTTGGAGAAGAAGCCGTATTCCGATGGCTGCAGGTCGTGCCAGGCTGTTTCCGGCATCTTCTCCACGAACTTGATCTCCACGATCGACTTGATGCTCTTGAAGCCGTATTTCCAAGGCACCACCAATCTCAGCGGCGCGCCGTTCTGCTGCGGGAGCGGCTTGCCATACAGGCCGGTGGCGAGCAGGGTCAGCGGGTGCATGGCTTCGTCAATGCGCAGGCCCTCGCGGTAAGGCCAGTTGATCGAGCGGTAACGGATGCCGGGCATCTGCACCGGATCGGCGAGAGTGGTAAAGGCAACGTATTTGGCTTTGGAGGTGGGGCCGAATTTCTTCAGAACCTCGCCAAGTGGCACGCCCAGCCACGGGATCACCATCGACCAGCCTTCCACGCAGCGCAGGCGGTAGATGCGTTCCTCGGGCTTCAGGCCCTTGATCAGGTCTTCCAGCGCGATGCGGCCGGGCTTGGCGCATTCGCCGCCGACCACCACCGACCACGGCCTGGTCTTCAGCGTCTTCGCGGCACTGGACGGGTCGGCCTTGCCGGTGCCGAACTCGTAGAAATTGTTGTAGCTGGTGATGTCGGCGTAGCGGGTCAGTTCCTCACTGGTGCGGAAGCCCGATCGTGCCTGGGCGGGAGTGATCACGGTCTTGGGCGCCGCCGGCGGTTCGGCCTCGGCACAGCCGGCAAAGCCGAGGGCAGGGGCCATGGCGAAGGCCCGCAGCAGGTTGCGCCGTTCGCGGTACACCCCCTCCGGGGTGATTTCGTTGGCGGGTATGTTCAGAGCATCGCGAAGGGACATGGACGGTTTCCGTCAGGAATACACAATGACTAGAGGCGGGTACAGGGCGAAAGGTTTCGCGGGGTATTCGTCGCCTACACCCAGTTCAACACAAGTTACGTTCGGGATCGGTGGACGCAAGTGGGCAATGTCCCCGGCAGGGTGTGGCGCTCCTGCTGCGCTGCGGCATACTAGGGGTTCACCTTGCAGGTACCCCATGACACGCGTCTTCAACTTCAGTGCCGGCCCCGCGACCCTGCCGGAACCCGTGCTCCGCCAGGCCCAGGCCGAAATGCTCGACTGGAACGGCGTGGGTGCCTCCATCGTGGAAATCAGCCATCGGAGCGCCGATTTTATCGCCGTGGCCGCCGAGGCCGAAGCCGATCTGCGCAAGCTGATCGGCATTCCCGACGAGTACGTCGTGCTCTTCCTTTCCGGCGGCGCCACCACCCAGCAAGCCCTGCTGGCAATGAATTTCGCTGCGCCGGGACAGGTAGTCGACTACGTAGTCACCGGGCACTGGGGCAAGACCGCGATCAAGCAGGTCCGACCCTACGCCACGGTCAATATCGCTGCCGATGGAGAGGCCGGCGGCTTCCGGGACATCCCGGCACGCGACAGCTGGCGGCTGAACCCGGACGCGGCGTATGTGCATATCACCGCCAACGAAACCATCCATGGTGTCGAATTCCGCGATACGCCGGACGTGGGAGACGTCCCGTTGTTCGCCGATTTCAGCTCCAGCATCGCCTCCGAGCCGATCGACGTGTCGAAATACGGGGTGATCTACGCCGGTGCACAAAAGAACCTGGGGCCGGTTGGCGTGGCGGTGGTGATCATCCGCCGCGACCTGCTGGAACGCAGTGGCCAGCCACGCGCCGACATCTTCGACTACCGTTCGCACGCCGCGCGCGATTCCATGCTCAACACCCCGCCGACCTGGAACTGGTACCTGGCCGGGCTGGTGTTCAAATGGATGCTCGCTGAAGGCGGAGTCGAGGAATTCGCACGCCGCAACGCCGCCAAGGCGCAACTGGTGTACGCCGCGATCGACGGTTCCGATGGTTTCTATCGCAACCATGTCGATCCCGCAGCACGTTCGCGCATGAACATTCCTTTCTTCCTGCATGATGATGCATTGACCGCGCGCTTCGTCGCCGACTCCAGGGCGGCCGGCTTGCTGGCGCTGAAAGGGCACAAGGTGGTCGGTGGCATCCGCGCATCGCTATACAACGCGATGCCGGTGGCCGGCGCGCAGGCGCTGGTGGATTTCATGCGCGATTTCCACCAGCGCAACGGATAAACAAGAACGGAAGAGATGATGGCGACCAAGAAATCCAGCAAGCCGCAGAAGAAGATCGCCGCGAAACCGGCGAAGCAGGCACTCAAGCCAGACCTGGCCGACGTGCGCACCCGCATCGACGGCATCGACCGCCAGATCCAGTCGCTGATCGCCGATCGCGCCGCGTTCGCGCTGCAGGTCGGCAAGGCCAAGGGCAAGCTTGCCGCCGCGGTCGACTATTACCGTCCGGAGCGCGAGGCGCAGGTGCTGCGCATGGTGGTGGACCGCAACGAGGGCCCGCTCAGCGACGAGGTGCTGGTGCACGTGTTCCGCGAGATCATGTCCGCGTGCCTGGCCCAGCAGGAGCCGCTCAAGGTCGGCTTCCTCGGCCCGGAAGGTACTTTCAGCCAGCAGGCAGTGATGAAACACTTCGGCCGCTCAGCGCACGGCCTGCCGCTGGCCAGCATCGAGGAAGTGTTCCAGGAAGTGGAAAACGGCAACGCAGATTTCGGCGTGGTCCCGGTGGAAAACTCGGGGCAGGGCACCATCCAGGTCACCCTGGACATGTTCCTGACCTCCAATCTCAAGATCTGCGGCGAAGTCGAGCTGCGCGTGCACCAGTACCTGTTGTCGCGCACCGGCCGCATCGAGGACATCGAGCGCATCTACTCGCATCCGCAATCCTTCGCCCAGACTTCCTCCTGGCTGCGTTCCAACCTGCCCAAGGTGGAGAAGCTCCCGGTCTCCAGCAACGCCGAAGGCGCGCGCCGCGCGCGCAATTCCGATGATGCGGCGGCTATCGCCGGCGAGAGCGCCGGCCATGTCTATGGCCTGAAGAAAGTCATCATGGCCTCGATCGAGGACGATGCGGACAACACCACCCGCTTCCTGGTGATCGGCCGGCAGATATTCCCCTCGTCCGGGCACGATCGCACCTCGGTGCTGGTATTCATCCGCGACCAGCCGGGCGCGTTGTTCAACGTGCTCAGCCCGTTCGCCAAGCATGGCATCAGCATGAACCGGATCGAATCGCGGCCCTCGCACCATGCCAAGTGGGAATACGGTTTCTTCATCGACCTGGCCGGCCATGTCGAGGACGAGGCGATGAAGAAGGCGTTGGCGGAACTTGAAGCGCACTCGGCACAGATCAAGGTGCTGGGTTCGTATCCGGTGGCGGTGCCGTAGGACATGACTGACCGGCAGGACTGGATCGTTTCCCGCGGACAGGCGCTACATGGCGAGCTTGAAATCCCCGGCGACAAGTCGGTATCCCATCGTGCGGTGATGTTCGCGGCGCTGGCTGATGGCGTGTCCAGGATCGACGGCTTCCTGGAAGGCGAGGATACCCGCGCCACCGCGGCGATCTTCTCCCGGCTTGGTGTGCGCATCGAAACACCATCGCCCTCGCAACGGATCGTGCACGGCGTCGGTGTGGATGGCCTGCATGCCCCGGATGGCCCGCTGGATTGCGGCAACGCCGGCACCGGCATGCGCCTGCTTGCCGGATTGCTGGCGGCACAACCGTTCGACAGCGTGCTTGGGGGTGACGAATCATTGTCGAAGCGACCGATGCGCCGGGTCATCGATCCATTGTCGAGGATGGGTGCACGCATCGACGCGGAGACGGGCGGTCTGCCACCACTGCGCATTCACGGAAAACAGCGCCTGCAGGGGATCGATTTCGCCTCCGAAGTCGCCAGCGCACAGGTGAAGTCGGCGGTTCTGCTGGCGGGCCTGTATGCCGAAGGCGAGACCCGGGTGCGCGAACCGCATCCCACCCGTGACTACACCGAGCGGATGCTGTCCGCATTCGGCGTGGACATCGAATTCTCGCCTGGCCATGCGCGCCTGCGCGGCGGACAACGCCTGCATGCGACCGATATCGCCGTGCCCGCGGACTTTTCCTCGGCGGCGTTCTTCATCGTCGCGGCCACGCTGGTCCCCGGGTCCGAACTGCGCCTGCGTGCGGTCGGCCTCAACCCGCGCCGGACCGGATTGCTCGCGGCCTTGCGCGCCATGGGCGCGGACATCGCCGAGGAGAACCGCAGTGCGCACGGCGGCGAGCCGGTCGCCGACCTGGTGGTGCGACATGCGCCATTGCACGGAATCGAAGTGCCGGTAGAGCTGGTGCCGGACATGATCGACGAATTTCCCGCGCTGTTCATCGCGGCGGCGTGTGCGCAAGGCGAAACCGTGGTACGTGGCGCGGCGGAACTCCGAGTCAAGGAATCCGACCGCCTGGCAGTCATGGCCGCGGGTTTGCGTACCCTGGGCATCCGCGTGGACGAGACTCCCGACGGTGCCACCCTCCTTGGCGGCCAAATCGAATCGGGTGGGGTGGAAAGCCATGGCGACCATCGCATCGCCATGGCCTTTGCAGTGGCCGCCCAGATGGCTGCCGGTGCGATCAGGATTTCCGACATCGCCAACGTGGCGACGTCTTTCCCGGGCTTCGATGCGTTGGCTGCGCGCGCCGGCTTCGGCGCCTTTATCCGCGCTTGAATTCCACTGGCAGGACCACCGCGCCGGCAGTCGGCTTGCCGTTCTTCATCGCCGGCTCGAAGCGCCAGTTGCGCACTGTATTGATCACGGCGCGATCCAGTTCGCGGCTGCGTTCGCCGCTGCGCTCCACGACCTTGACGTCGGTTGGCACGCCCGTGGCATCGACTTCGATGCGCACGCTGACGCTGCCCTCGATACCCGAGCGCAATGCCCGTGCCGGATATTTGGGGGCTTCGTTGCTTGCCAGCGGCGAGGGATCACGGGTAATCCCGGCGATGGGTTTCGCTTTCGGCTTGGCGTCTGGTTTGTTGGCCGCGCGCCTGGAGTCTGCTGGTACGGCACCCTTGTCGGCAGTGCCCTCGGGTGTCGCGTCGCCGGCAACGGGTTCTTCGATGACCTCAGGATCGGTCGGCGCAGTGACGGCAGCCTGCTTGCCGTACCACCACCAGCCCAGCGCGAGCAGCGCCACCAGCAGCAGTATCCAAAGCAACGCAGAGCTGTTTCCGCGGCGCGGCGGTTCTATGGGTGCGTTGGGATCGGTGTTGGTGTAGCCGGAATCATTTGGATTCGGTGTCGACATGATTGACCTCCCTGAACATCACGATGAACAGGGGTGAGTCTTGCATGTGGGTTTGTTGTGATTACGTCACGAAGCCGTGAAATGTAGGCCCATTGTTCAGCTTCAGAACTATTGATCGGCCTTGAAATCGATCGGGATCACCACGCTGCCGGAGACGGCGCGACCATCGCGCTGCGCGGGCTGGAAACGCCAGCGCCGTACCGCTTCCATCGCGGCACGGTCCAGTTCGCGCGAACCACTGCGCTGCACCAGGGCCACCCCCGCAGGCATGCCGCTGGTGTCCACTTCCACCCGCACCAGCACAGTACCGCTTTCGCCATTGCGCAAGGCAGTGCCCGGATAGCGCGGTGGCGGGGTCTGTCCATTGAGCGGGACGGGCTGATCGCCGGGCGCCAGGGGCACATCGGGTCCAGCCTGGGCGATTGCGTCAGGCGCTTGCGGGAACGCGGGTTCGTCGATGGGTGCCGGCAGCGCTGCTTCCGGGGGAGCCTCCATCAATTGCGGTCGTTCCTGCTGCGCGGCGCTCTGGTCCGCCGACGGCATGTCGCTGGCGCTGTCGCCAGCGGGGAGGGGTTCGGGTAGTGCTTCGATTTCGCTCAACGCCTTGCCCGGCTCGGTCGGTTCGGCCTTGTAGAACGCCTTGTCGCGTCCCAGCCACCACACGATCACGAACAGCAGCAGGCCGATGCCGAAGGCGATACCGGCGATGCGCAGGGCGCGGCGTGGCAGGCGGAAGACGACTTCGTTTTCTGGCGGGTTCGAGGCAGGCATGGCGGGTTCCGTTCGAGTCCTGCGATTCTGGCATAGGCAGCATTAACCGGACGAGGCAAGGGCCGGCATAAAAGGCGATAATTGCGGTTCGATTTCCACGAATTGCCTCTATGCTCGATCCCGTCCTGCTCCGCACCCAGCCCGCTGAACTGGCCCGCCGCCTGCAAGCCACCCGCGGCTATTCCCTGGATGTTTCAGCACTGGAATCGCTGGAATCCGCGCGCAAGCAGCTGCAGACCCGCACCCAGGAACTGCAGAACCTGCGCAACACCCGTTCCAAGGCCATCGGCCAGGCGAAAGCCAAGGGCGAGGACGTGGCGGCGCTGATGGCGGAAGTGGCGGGTTTCGGCGACGAGCTGAAGGCTTCGGAAGTGGAGCTGGAGCGGATCCGCGACGAGATCGAGGCTGTCGCCCTGGGCATCCCCAACCTGCCGCACGAGAGCGTGCCCGCAGGGACGGACGAGAGCGGCAATGTCGAACAGCATCGCTGGGGCACGCCGCGCGGGTTCGATTTCCCGATCAAGGATCACGTCGAACTCGGCGCGCGCAACGGCTGGCTGGATGGAGATGTCGCGGCGAAGTTGTCCGGTGCGCGCTTCACCGTGCTGCGCGGGCAGCTGGCGCGCCTGCATCGGGCCCTCGCGCAGTTCATGCTGGACCTGCATGCCAATGAACACGGTTACCAGGAAACCAACGTGCCACTGATCGTCAATGCCGATTCCATGCGCGGTACCGGACAGTTGCCGAAGTTCGAAGAAGACCTGTTCTCAACCGCAGTCGGCGACACCGATCGTTACCTGATCCCGACCTCCGAGGTTCCACTGACCAACATCGTCCGGGACGAAATCCTAGACGACGGCGTACTGCCACTGCGCATGACCGCCCACTCCATGTGTTTCCGTGCCGAAGCCGGCAGTCATGGCCGTGACACCCGCGGCATGATCCGCCAGCACCAGTTCGAGAAGGTGGAAATGGTGTCCATCGCGCGGCCGGCCGAAAGCTACGACGAGCATGAGCGCATGACCCGCTGCGCCGAAGTCGTGCTGGAAAAACTGGGCCTGCCATACAAGCGCGTGCTGCTGTGCACCGGCGACATGGGCTTCGCCGCGACCAAGACCTATGACCTGGAAGTCTGGCTGCCGTCGCAGGACACCTATCGCGAGATTTCCTCCTGTTCCAACTGCGAGGATTTCCAGGCCCGCCGCATGCAGGCGCGCTGGCGCAATCCGTCTACCGGCAAGCCCGAGCCCGTGCATACGCTCAACGGCTCAGGCGTTGCGGTCGGCCGTGCCTTGATCGCGGTGATGGAGAACTACCAGAACGCCGATGGGTCCATCACGGTGCCGGAAGTGTTGCGCCCGTACATGGGCAGCGCGGAAACCATTTCCTAAAAAAAGGGCCCGCATGGCGGGCCCCAGGAGAGAGCAAACGCGTTTTTCTGTGCCTTCATGCAGCCAAACGCAGCGGCTCGGGAATGGAGGCCAGCGCCCCGGCGATCGCGTCGATGCGGT
>JAKFDG010000353.1:0-4212 GCA_036677285.1 Pseudoxanthomonas sp. | reverse complement strand
AGCGGTCGCCGCGCTCGACGATGCCGGCTGGATGGCGCGCATACAAGGCGTGTTCGGCTGGCGGGCGGGGCGTTTCCTCTCCACTGGCGAACGCAGCGCCTATCCCATCGTCAAGGTCGTGGCCGAGCACACCATCGCCCCACGTGCTGTCCTGCTGGGCAACGCGGCACAAACCATCCATCCGATCGGCGCGCAGGGTTTCAACCTCGGTTTGCGCGATGCGCTGACCCTGGCGGAACTGATCGAGCAGGCGCAGGATCCCGGCGCAACGGAAGTGCTGGAGACTTATGCCGAACGCCGTCGCGAAGACCGCCAACGCACGCTCGAATTCTCCGATGGACTCGCACGCGTCACTTCGAACGCAGCGCCGCTGTTGCGCCCCTTGCGCAGCCTGGGATTGATCGCGGCGGATCGCTCTCCTGCCTTGCAATCCCTGTTGGTGGGCGGAGCGATGGGGTTCCGCGGCGACGTGCCGGCGCTGTGCCGAGAGGCGGTGCCATGAGCCGGCGCGGTCGCCTTGATATCGCAGTGGTTGGTGGTGGCGTGGTTGGCGCCGCGTGCGCGTTGGCGTTGGCCAGGCTGGGCCTGGAAGTCGCATTGGTGGAAGGTCGGGAACCGCCGCGTTGGTCGCCCGAAACACCAGACCTGCGGGTGTATGCGTTCGCGTCCGACAACGCGGCCTTGCTGGATGGCCTCGGCGTGTGGAAACCGGCACTCGGCGCGCGCGCGCAGCCGTACCGGCGCATGCGGGTGTGGGATGCGTCGGGCGGCGGCGAACTGGCGGTCGACGCCGACGCGCTGGGTCGCGACCAACTCGGCTGGATCATCGAACACAACCTGCTGGTGGATCGCCTGTGGGCGGCACTGCCTGCGGCGGGCGTGCACCTGCACTGTCCGGCTCGGGTCGAGGCGATGGAACAGGATCCCGCGGGACAAGCCGGCGGCGTGCGGCTGCGTCTCGACGACGGCACACGCCTCGATGCGAGGCTCGCGATCGCCGCCGATGGCGCCGATTCCACCCTGCGCGAACTGGCGGGGCTGCAGGTGTCGTCGCACGACTACGCGCAGCGCGGCGTGGTCGCTTTCATCGAAACTGAAAAGCCGCACGAAGCCACCGCCTGGCAGCGGTTCCTGCCCGGTGGTCCGCTGGCGTTGCTTCCCTTCACCGAAGGCCGCAGTTCCATCGTGTGGACGTTACCGGATGCGGAAGCCGAGCGGGTGCTGGCGCTGGACGAGGACGCCTTCAATCGAGAACTGACGAGGGCTTCGGAGTCGCGGCTGGGCGAAGTGCGCGTGGTGTCGAAGCGCGTGGCCTTCCCGCTGCGCCGCCAGCTGGCCGACGCCTATGTCGCGGGTCGGGTGCTGGTGCTGGGCGACGCGGCGCACGTGGTGCATCCGCTGGCCGGGCAGGGCGTGAACCTGGGACTGCGCGACGTGGCCGGGCTGCGCGACGCGATCGCCCATGCGCAGGCGCGGCGCGCGGATTGGGCGGCCCCGCACCGCCTCACCCGCTGGTCGCGCGAGCGTCGCAGCGAGAATGCGGCGGCCGCCTATGCCTTCGACGGCATCAATCGCTTGTTCTCGAATGATGAAATGCACACGACGCTGTTGCGCGGGTATGCATTGGGACTGGCTGGCAAGCTGCCGCCGCTGGCGAACCTGTTCTGGCGGAAGGCTTCTGGCCTGTAGCCTCACCCCGGAATAAACGGGAACACGATCTTCAACAACCCCTTCAGCCCGCCCTCGGCGGTGCTGGCGATGGCCTTCGCTCCCAGGCTGTTGAGCGCGTTTCGCGCATCTTCCCAGCGCAACTTGGTCACGTCCTTCTTCAGCAGATCGGCCACTTCTTCGGAGGTCGGCGTGAGCTTTTTCAGCTCGGCCGTAACTGCTTTCGGATCGGGCTGCAGGTAACCCCAGCGTTCGGCGATCTTCAATAACGTGTCGAAACGCACGGCGACCACGTCGCGGTTGCGTTCGTACACCGGCAACGCACCGACGTCGAGGATGGCCTGTTCGAACTGCTGCTGGTCGTCAGGGTGTTCGATGCGGATGGCGAGGAAGCCGTCCTTCTTGCTGCGCTCGCTGACGTGCTTGGCGCCGGAGCGCAGGTTGTCCTCGGTCAGCACGGTGGCGACGATGCGCTGCAATGCGGCGTCGCGTTCCTCCGGCACCAGCGCGCGCCAGCGCGCGTAACCGTCGCGGCGCAGCGCCTTGACCTTGGCCGGGGTGACCCGCAGGCGCGAGGCGACGGTGAAGTTGGATTCACTGCGGGCGATGGTCCCGTCGCGTTCCAGCAGCACGAACATCAGCAGCTCCAGGTCGCGCTTGGTCAACGACTGGAAGCCCTGCAGCAGGGTCAGACGCAGGAATTCGTTGGCGAACCCGGCCGGGTCCTTGAGTTCGATGGGTTGCATGGCGGGTGTCCTCGTCGGGGAGGCATATTGCCATTGCGGGGTTGCAGGAAGTGAGACCCGGCCAGCACGGTACGGTCAGCGCGGTCAGTTTGCCAGTGCGTAGGCGGCCAGGGCGAAGGCGAGGATCGAGGCGGTCGTGGCGACCAGCACGAGCTGGGTGGCGCGGCGCAAGCGCCGATCGGCCCGATCGGCGCCCAGCTGCAGGACCTCGATGGTCTTCTGCATGTCGGTGGCGAGCTTCCTGATCGAATCCGCATTCTGCGTGGCGGCGTCCTGCAGTTCGGCGATCTGCTCGCCGATCACGTCCATGCGTTGTTGATGGCTGTTGTCGACCGGTGGCGTGCGCGTGAACAGCGGCCGCGCCATGCGGATGATCTCCGGCAGCGAAGAGGCGGCGATGGTGATCCAGGTTGCGGCCATGGATTCGGTCCTTATCGGCGAAGGGTGGCGAACACGGTGATTTCTTCACGATCGTGGTACAGCTGCTTGGCCCGGACCGATACGGGTTTCTCCGCTTGTTCCTCGAACAGGTCCAGGCATAGCCGGGTCTCGTCCCAGCGCTTCTTCATCGGCAACTTGAGGTTGAAGATCGCGTGCCGGCACCAGCCTTCCCGGAACCAGGTGGCCATGCGCTCGGCCACGCGGCGCGGTTGTTCGACCATGTCGCAGACCATCCAGTCCAGCGGCTGCGAGGGTTTCCACTGGAAACCATCCGCGCGCAGGTGTTCGACCAGGCCGCTGTCCATCACGTTCTGGCGGAGCGGGCCGTTGTCCACGCTGGTCACGCGCAGGTGGTGGCGGGTGAGTATCCAGGTCCAGCCCCCAGGTGCCGCGCCGAGGTCGGCCGCGGTCATGCCGGCTTTCAGCAAGGTCTCGCGCTCCTCGCCGTCGAGCAGCGACAGCAGCGCCTCCTCGAGCTTCAGCGCCGAACGCGAGGGCGCATCGGACAGTAATTTCAGGCGCGGAATACCGAGCGGCCAGGGCGAACCGTCGCGCGGGTCGGCGATGCACAGGAATGCGTGGTCGCCATCGACGAAGACCACATGCAACCGCGGCAACCGCGGATTCTCCTTGTCGGTCATCAGTCCGACCTTGCGCAGCGCGGGACGCAGGGCGTTGCCGAAACTGCGTGCCAACCCGGCCAGCGGCTTGGCGATGTCGGAATCGGGATGTTCCACCCACAGATCGCCGAAGCGCGTCTGACCTCCTAAAGCGGCCAACATAGGCGTGATCCGGTCTTTCGGATCCAGGTCGCGCAGTTCGGCGATCAGCTGCAACTTCTGCCGCGCATAGATCAGTTCGCGCCAGGGCAGTGCCCTGGAAAGCGCAGCGCCATCGTCGCAGACGAAAACCACATGCGCGCTGTTGCGCTCGGTGCGCGCGTAGCCGGGATGGCCGGCGAGCGCGGCGCGCTCGCTCAACTCGGCCGCAAGTTCCGGCTCGAAACCCTGGCGGCAGTAGCAAAGTAGCCCGGTCACGGCGCGGATCCGCAAAAGCAGGAAGCGTCAATAACGTTCGCCGCCGTGTTCGCCATACGTGCGCAGCACCGCGCGCGCGGCATCGCGGTTCAGGTCACGCACCACTTCGATGCCGCGCTTGTTCAACTCGCCGATCCAGTCGGCGGGCAGCGGGCCTTCGTCGAATTCGGTCAGCTCCATCACGTCCTCGGCGCGGGCGCCGATCAGCAGGCGGTCGATGCCGGCCCAGACCGTGGCGCCGTAGCACTGGCAGCAGGGTTGCGAGGAAGTGGCCAGGGTCACGGTGCCGCCGACGCGCTCGTTGAGGCGTGCGGTCTGCA
>JAKFDG010000352.1:0-2204 GCA_036677285.1 Pseudoxanthomonas sp. | reverse complement strand
GACCACCACGTCGGAGCGCATCCTGTTCTACACCGGCGTCAGCCACAAGATCGGTGAAGTGCACGATGGCGCCGCGACCATGGACTGGATGGAGCAGGAGCAGGAGCGTGGCATCACCATCACTTCCGCTGCGACCACCGCGTTCTGGAAGGGCATGGACAAGTCCATGCAAGAACACCGCTTCAACATCATCGACACCCCCGGCCACGTCGACTTCACCATTGAAGTCGAGCGTTCCCTGCGCGTGCTCGATGGCGCCGTGTTCGTGCTCTGCGCCGTGGGTGGCGTGCAGCCGCAGTCTGAGACCGTGTGGCGCCAGGCCAACAAGTACTCCGTGCCGCGCATGGCGTTCGTCAACAAGATGGACCGCACCGGGGCCAACTTCGACAAGGTCGTCGAGCAGCTGAAGAGCCGCCTGGGCGCGTACGCGGTGCCGATGCAGGTGCCGATCGGCGCCGAAGAAGGCTTCGAGGGTGTGGTCGACCTGATCAAGATGAAGGCGATCCACTGGGATACCGCCTCGCAGGGCACCACCTTCGAATACCGCGAGATACCTGCTGAGCTGCAGGAAAAGTCCGTCGCAGCGCGCGCGTTCATGGTCGAGGCCGCCGCCGAAGCCAGCGAAGTGTTGATGGACAAGTACCTCAACGAAGGCGAGCTGTCCGAAGCCGAGATCATCAACGGCCTGCGGGAGCGCACGCTGAAAGTAGAGATCGTGCCCGTCTTTTGCGGCAGCGCGTTCAAGAACAAGGGCGTGCAGGCCATGCTCGATGGCGTGGTGCACCTGCTGCCGTCGCCGTCCGACCGTCCGCCGGTGGCGGGCATCGACGAAGACGACAAGGAAGACTCCCGTCCGGCCACCGACACCGCGCCGTTCTCTGCGCTGGCGTTCAAGATCATGACCGACCCGTTCGTGGGTTCGCTGACGTTCTTCCGCGTTTATTCGGGCGTGCTGAACTCGGGCGACCAGGTCTATAACCCGGTCAAGTCCCGCAAAGAACGCGTAGGCCGCATCCTGCAGATGCATTCCAACGAGCGTAGCGAGATCAAGGAAGTGCGCGCGGGCGACATCGCCGCGGCGGTGGGCCTGAAGGACGTCACCACCGGCGACACCCTGTGCGCGCAGGACCACATCATCACCCTGGAGCGGATGGTGTTCCCGGAGCCCGTCATTTCGATGGCGGTGGAACCGAAAACCAAGTCGGACCAGGAAAAGATGGGCGTCGCCCTGGGTCGTCTGGCGCAGGAAGATCCCTCGTTCCGCGTGCGCACCGACGAAGAATCCGGCCAGACCATCATCGCCGGCATGGGCGAGTTGCACCTGGACATCCTGGTGGACCGCATGAAGCGCGAGTTCAACGTGGAAGCTAACGTCGGCAAGCCGCAGGTCGCCTACCGCGAGACTATCCGCAAGGCGGTCAAGCAGGAAGGCAAGTTCGTACGCCAGTCCGGTGGTCGCGGCCAGTACGGCCACATCGTCATCGAGATGGAGCCGCAGGAACGCGGCGTCGGCTTCTCGTTCGAAAATGCCATCGTCGGCGGCGTGGTGCCGAAGGAATATGTCACCGCTTCGGGCAAGGGTATCGAAGAAGCCATGAAGAGTGGTCCGCTCGCTGGTTTCCCGGTGGTGGACGTGTCAATCAAGGCGGTGGACGGCTCGTTCCACGACGTGGACTCCAACGAAATGGCGTTCAAGGTCGCAGGCTCGATGGCGTTCAAGGAAGCGTTCGCCAAGGCCAACCCCGTGTTGCTGGAACCGGTGATGAAAGTCGAGATCGTGACGCCCGAGGATTACCTGGGCGACGTGATGGGCGACGTGAGCCGTCGTCGCGGCATCCTGCAGGGTCAGGACGAGAGTCCTTCCGGCAAGGTGATCAATGCGATGGTGCCGTTGGGCGAGATGTTCGGCTACGCCACCACGCTGCGTTCCATGTCGCAGGGTCGCGCCACTTTCACGATGGAATTCGACCATTACGCCGAGGCTCCGGCCAACATCGCCGAATCGGTCATCAAGAAGAACTGATGGTCGCCGGCTCCCGCCGGCCCCGTTCAATCAAACGATTACAAGAAGACAAAGGTAGAAGCAGCCATGGCAAAGGGTAAATTCGAGCGCACCAAGCCGCACGTGAACGTGGGCACGATTGGTCACGTGGACCATGGCAAGACGACGCTGACGGCGGCGCTGACGAAGATCGGCGCGGAAC
>JAKFDG010000351.1:0-10068 GCA_036677285.1 Pseudoxanthomonas sp. | reverse complement strand
CTGGGTCCGATGCCGCCGAACGGCAGGTCGTTGATGCCGAAGTGCAGCACGGTGTCGTTGACGGTGATGCCGCCGGCGAGGGTGGTGCCGAGGATCTTCTCCACGCTGCCGCGATCGTGGCTGAAGGGATACAACGACAGCGGCCGGTCGTGGGCGTTGACGTAGGCGATCGCCTCGTCGAGGTTGCGGTAGGACTTGATCGGCAGGATCGGGCCGAAGATCTCGTCCTGCATCACCTTGGCGTCGTCGCCCGGTTCCAGCACCAGGGTCGGCGGGAACAGGCGCTGCCCGGCATCGGCGGCGTCGATCAGCGGCAGCACCTGCAGCCCGCGCGAGCGCGCATCGTCCAGGTAACTTTGCAGTCGCGTGTACTGGCCATCGTTGATGATGCGGGTGTAGTCGCTGGCGTCGCCGGTCAGCGCGCCGTAACGCGCGACCACCTGCGCGCGCAGCGCTTCGGCCAGGGCCGATGCACGTCCCTCGTCGATCAGCACGTAATCCGGGGCGATGCAGGTCTGGCCGCCGTTGAACCACTTGCCGGTCGCCAGTCGCGCGGCCGCTTGTTCGATCGGGAAATCCGCGCAGACGATGGCCGGCGACTTGCCGCCGAGCTCCAACGTGAGCGGCGTGAGGTTCGGCGCCGCCGCGGCCATGACCTTGCGCCCGACCGCGGTGGAACCGGTGAACACCAGGTGGTCGAACGGCAGCGCGGCGAACGCGCCGGCGATTTCCGCACCACCGGACGCGACCGCGACCCGGTCGGCGGGGAACACTTCGGCCAGCAGTTCGCGCAGGAAGCTGGTGGTGTGCGGGGTGTGTTCGGAAGGTTTCAGGAACACGTGGTTGCCGGCGGCGATGGCGGTGGCCAGCGGGATCAGGGCCAGGTTGACCGGATAGTTCCACGGCGAGATCACCCCGACCACGCCGACCGGTTCGGACCGGATTTCGGCGCGCGCCGGCCAGAAGCGCCAGCCCACGCCCACGCGCCGGGGCTTCATCCACTTGCGCAGATGCTTGCGCAGGTGGTCGATCTCGCTGAGCACGGTCATGCCGTCGGCGAGCAGTGTTTCGTGGTGCGAGCGGTGGCCGAAATCGGCGGCGATGGTCTCGGCCATCTCCGGCAGGCGGCGCTTCAGGGCATCGCGCAGGCGCTGCAGGTCCGTGCGGCGCTGGTCGTAGCTCGGGCGGTTCCACTGCCAGGCCGCGCGCAGGCGGGCCAGGGTGGGCTGCAGTTCGATGGCGGGGGTGTCGGTGGTTGTGTCCATACGCCGGAGTGTAGTCCGGCTCCCCCCGGCCCTGCACATTAGAATGTATGGATGACCGCAATCCGCCCCTATCTTGGCCAGCTTCCCACCCTTGGCCAGCGCGCTTACGTCGATCCCGCCGCCACCGTGATCGGCGACGTGGTCCTCGGCGACGACGTCTCGGTCTGGCCCGGCACCATCATCCGTGGTGACGTGAATTACATCCGCATCGGCGCGCGCACCAACGTGCAGGATGGCACGATCATCCACGTCAGCCATCACAGCCCGTACAACCAGGCCGGTTATCCGACCCTGATCGGCGAGGACGTGACCATCGGCCACGGCACCATCATCCATGCCTGCACCATCGAGGACCTGTGCCTGATCGGCATGGGCGCGTGCATCCTCGACGGGGCCACGATAAAGAAATACGGTTTCATCGGCGCCGGCGCGGTGGTCGGCCCCGGCAAGACCGTGGGCGAGGCCGAACTGTGGCTGGGCAACCCGGCGCGCTTCGTGCGCAAGCTTGGCGACAAAGAGATCGAGAGCCTGCTGTATTCGTCGCAGCATTACGTGCGGCTGAAGGACAAGTACCTCGCCGCCGAGGTCTGAAACCGGCGCGATGCCCTCCGCATCGATGGCGCGCGGATTGCGCGCGACCGGCGCACACGCGACACTGGCGCACGGGCATGGGGATGCCCAATCACAGGAGCAACAGGATGAAGGCGATGATTCGCGGCTTGCTGGCCGCGCTTTTCGTGGGTGCGGCCGTGTCCGCAACGGCACAGGCGCCGGAAGGGGGCGCTGCCGCGCGGATGTCGCCAGAGCAGTTCGTGGCGTCGCTGCATTTCAAGGACGGCGAGATCGCGGTGCCGCAGGCCGATGCGCATTTCCGCCTGACCCCTGCTTTCCGCTACCTGGAGCAGGCCGACGCGCGTCGCGTACTCGAAGACATGTGGGGCAATCCGCCCGACGAAAGCGTGCTGGGCATGATCGTGCCCGCCAGCCCCAGCCTGCTCGACGACAAGGGCTGGGCGGTGGTGGTGACCTATTCCGACGATGGTTACGTGTCGGACGAAGATGCGGCCAAGATCGACTACCAGGAAATGCTGGAGGAGCTGCAGCAGGGCACCAAGGACGACAACGCGGCGCGCAAGGAAGCCGGTTACGGCACCGTGGACCTGGTGGGTTGGGCCGTACAGCCGCGCTACGACGCCGCCAGCAAGAAGATGTACTGGGCCAAGGAGCTGAAGTTCGACGGCAGCGAGCAGAACACCTTGAACTACGACATCCGCGTGCTCGGCCGTCGCGGCTATCTCAGCCTGAATGCCGTCTCCGGCATGTCGGAACTGGGACTGGTGCAGGGCGGCATGCAGCAATTACTGCCAATGACCGAGTTCGATGCCGGCGCGCGCTATGCCGATTACGATTCCTCCACCGACAAGGTGGCCGCCTATGGCGTGGCCGCGTTGATCGGCGGCGGCTTGGCGGCCAAGGCCGGCCTGTTCGCCAAGCTCGGCCTGGTCCTGGCCAAGTTCTGGAAGCTGGGCCTGATCGCCTTCGTCGGCCTGGGCGCACTGGTCAAGCGTTTCTTCAGCGGCAAGCGCGAGCAGGGCACGATCAAGTAATCCCGTCCGACCTTGCGGTCGTGGGTGATCTCACGGCCGCGTGGCGAATTCCAGCGCGGCGAGGAAAGCCAACGCCTGTGCACGATCAGTCCCGCACATCTCCATCGACGGCCGCAGCGAAACACAGAACGCCGGCCGCTCGGGTTTGCCGAACAGCTTGCAGCGCAATTGCCCATCCAGTTGCACGCATGGAATCCCGGCCGGTTTCCCGCCCGGCATGCCGGGAATCGGCGAGTTGATCGACGGCGCGATGCAGCAGGCGCCGCAGTGGCTGCGGCAGTGGAAGGAGGTTTGCATCACGCGAACAGTCTAATCGCGCTGGGCAATCCGTGGTTTCGCCGCTAAAGTCGTGTCGAAATGAAATGGGGCGGGAACAGCGCATGTCGCGCACAGAAGTTTTGCGGCCAGGAGGCCGGCCAGCGCAGGCGGCGCACTCCTCGACGCTCTGCAGAGCGGCCTGGCACGCGGTGATCGCCTGATGCTCGACACCTACCGCGAAGTGGTCACGCCCGAGGGCGTGGCCCTGCACCTGCCCGCCGCCGGCCCGGTGCCGCGGGCCGTGGCCTGGGGCCTCGACCTGGCCATCCGCCTGGCCATCCTGATGCTCGTCGGCGGCGGGCTGGCATTGTTGGGCGGGGTTGGCCAGGGCCTGCACCTGGTGGTGATGTTCCTGGTGTTCTGGGCCTATCCGATCCTGTTCGAGGCGTTGTGGAACGGGCAGACCCCCGGCAAGAAGGTGCTGTCGCTGCGGGTGGTGGCCGGCGACGGCGCGCCGGTGGGCTGGCTGGCGGCGATCACCCGCAACCTGCTGCGTACCGTGGACATGCTGCCGTTCGGCTACGCCACCGGGCTGGTGGCGAGCCTGGCCGATCCCTACGGGCGCCGCCTCGGCGACATGGTGGCCGGCACCCTGGTGGTGCATGACGCGCGCGAACGCGAGCATGCACCGGCTCCGCTCAATGCGGTGATCGCGCCCGCGATCGCCTTGCAACCGGCGGAGCAGGCGGCGGTAGTGGCTTTCGGCGAACGCGCGTCACTGCTCACCCCCGCACGCCAGGAGGAACTGGCCGACATCGCCGGAGCACTGACTGGAGCGCGCGGACAGGCCGGCGTATTGCGCCTGTTCGGCATGGCCAACTGGCTGCTGGGGCGGCGATGAGGCAGGAGCAGTTCGTCGCCCGTTATGAGAGCGAATGGCAGGCCTTCGAGCACTGGCTGGAAATCCGTGGCGATGCGCGCCAGGCGCGCGCCGAACGCAACGCCAGCCAGATCGGCGACGAGGACATCCCCGCGCGTTATCGGCGCCTGTGCCAGCAACTCGCCCTGGCGCGCAGGCGCGGCTACAGCCCGGTGGTGACCACGCGGCTGCAGGAGCTCATGCAGCGTGGACACAACCTGCTGTATCGCACGCCCGCGCCACGATGGAAGCGCGCCGCGGAATTCCTGCTCGCCGATTTCCCGCGCCTGGTGCGCAGCGAAGCCGGCTGCATGTGGGCCGCGGCCGCGTTGTTCGTGGTCCCGTTGCTGGCGATGTTCGTGTTGCTGCAGTGGTACCCGGAACTGATCCACGGCCTGATGAGCCCGACCGAAGTCGCGCAGCTGGAACGCATGTACGACCCGTCCAGCGAAAGCAGCAGGCTCGGTCGCGACAGCGGCACCGACTGGCAGATGTTCGGCCACTACATCATGAACAACATCAGCATCGGCTTGCGCACCTTCGCCAGCGGCCTGCTCGCTGGCGTGGGCACGATCCTCGTGCTGATCTTCAATGGCATCAGCATCGGCGCCGCATTCGGGCACCTGCAGCAGATCGGTTCCGGCGATCCGTTGTGGCGCTTCGTCGCCGGCCACGCGCCGTTCGAACTGACCGCGATCGTGCTGGCCGGTGGCGCAGGCCTGCGCCTGGGCTTCAATCTGATCGCGCCGGGACGCCGCCGGCGCATCGACGCACTGGTGGTCGGCGGCATCAAGGGCGCGAAACTGTGCCTGGGCATCGCCTTCATGCTGCTGGTCGCGGCATTCATCGAAGCGTTCTGGTCGTCGACGCAATCGATCCCGGCGTCGATCAAGTTCAGCGTATCGGGCGTGCTGTGGACGCTGGTGTTGCTGTGGTTGTGGCGCGGTGGCCGCAACCAGCCGGGAGACGCCGATGCGCCTTGAACAGATGACCGTGCACCTGCGCGCGCGTTCGGCCTGGGAAGCGGTCGAGCTCGGCACCGCACTGGTGCGCCGGCATGCGGCCGCGATCTGGAAACCATGGTTGCTGGTCACGCTGCCGGTTTTCATCGCGCTCAATGCCGCAGCCTGGGCCATCGACGCGATCTGGCTCGCGGGCCTGCTGATGTGGTGGTTGAAGCCGGTGTTCGACCGCATCCCGCTGTTCGTGATCTCGCGCGCGACATTTGGCGCCACGCCCGGCGTGCGCGAGACGCTGACCGCGCAACTGCGCCGGGGCTGGAAACCGTTGTTCCACTACCTCACCTGGCGGCGACTGAGTCCGGCGCGTTCGCTGTTCCTGCCGATCGACCTGCTGGAAGGCGGGCAGGGCGCGCAACTGCGCGAACGCCGGCGGGTGCTCGGCGGCGCCGCTTACGGCACCGCCGCGCTGCTGATCGTGGTCTGCCTGAATTTCGAATTTGCCCTGATCGTGGCGTGCATCGCCTCGATCTTCATGTTCGTGCCCGTGGAATACCTGCCCGAGACCGCGCGCGCCGGCTGGTCGCTGGTCACCGAGCAACCACCGTGGTGGGCGCAGGTCGGCTTCAACGCGTTCGCGTGGCTGGCGGTGTCGGTGATCGAGCCGTTCTTCGTCGGCGCCGGCTTCGGCCTGTACCTCAACCGCCGTACCCAGGTCGAAGCCTGGGACGTGGAGATCGCGTTCCGCAAGTTGCGCGCGCGACTTGCGGCGACCGCCACGCCGTTTGTCCTGGTGCTGGTCCTGTTCGGCGCCGGCTTGCCCATCGCACGCGCCCAGGAGCGAGATCCGGCGCCGGAACCGGCCCCCGCGCTTTCCTGTCCGATCTCCATTCCCGATGCGTCCCAGGAGTCCGATGCTGCGCCGACGCTGCCGCTCGTGTTTGGCGAATCGCGGGTCGATGAGCGCGACTTCCGCAAGGCCGCGGGCCAGGCCTATCGCGACCCGCTGCTCAACGCCAAGCGCAAGCTGGTGACCTGGGAGAAGAAGGACAAGACCAAGCCGAAACCGACCGAACCGAAGGACCTGTCGTGGCTGGCCAGCATCGCCCGGATCTTCGCTTTCATAGGCGAATGGGGGTTGTGGATCGTGCTCGCCATCCTGGTCGTGATCCTGCTAGCCACGATGCGCCACTGGCTGCCGTGGATGCGCGGTTCGCTGGGCCGGCACAAGCCCTTGCCGGCCGATGTCGAAACCGAGGAGTTGCTCATTCCCGACACGCTGCCGGACAACGTGCCCGCCGAAGCGCGCCGGTTGTGGACGCAAGGCAAGCCACGGCATGCCCTGGCCCTGCTGTATCGCGCCAGTGTGGAAACCATGGCCCAACGCGCGGAAGTCGCGTTGCCGCCGGGCGCGACCGAATCCGAATGCCTGCGTGCCTCGCGGCGCATGCCCGACGGCGAGGACCGCAGCCTGTTCGCGCGCATGGTGCGGGTCTGGCAGTACGCCGCCTATGCGCAACGGCTGCCGGCGCAGGACGAATTCGAGGACCTGCTGTCCAGCCTGCAGCTGCGCTATCGGTGGGCGTCGTGATCCGGGTCGGCGATGGCGCGCGCATCGCGCTGGTCGTGGTGCTGGCATTGGGCCTGGCCGGCGCGGGCGTGGCCTGGTTCCTGCACACCTACGAGAAGGTGGAAAAGGACCTCGCCCTGCCGCCGCGTGGCGAGGCCGGCTACAACCCGCTGTACGCGCTGAAGAAAACCTTGCAGGCCGACGGCGTGAAGGTGGAGTCGCGGCAACGCCTCAACCTGGCCACGCAGCAGCTGGGCGCAAGCGACACGCTGTTGATCCTGAGCGATCCGCGCACGATGACGCCGGTGGATGCACGCCGGCTCCTGGAGTGGGTAGCGAGCGGCGGCCACCTGTTGTTGCGAACGCCGCCGGTGGAAGGTTGGGACAAGGAAACCGGCGTGCCGGTGCTCGAAGCGCTGGGAATACTGCTGACCGATGACCCGCCGGAATGCGAACCGCTGCAGGTGGAAGGCGAGGAGCACCACACCGAGTTCTGCAGCGGCCGCCGCTTCTTCTTCAACGAAGTCGAACCCGAACTGTCGTGGGGCGACCTGCAGGCGGCCTATGTCTACGCACGGCTTGCGCATGGCAAGGGCCATGTCGACGTGCTTGCCGATTTCGATTTCATGACCAACAGCGGACAGCGCGATCGCGTTCCCTTCCTGCCCGTCGATGCGCCGCAAACCGGCGGCCTGCGCGATGGTCCGCATCGCGCGCTGGCGCGGCAGGTGCTCGCGCCGAACTACGGCCAGGGCACCATGCACCTGGTATATGCCGCGCAGATGCCGTCGCTGCTGCGCATGGTCCTGGCACAGGGCTGGCCGGTGTGGGCGCCGCTGATGCTGGCGCTGCTGGCCTGGCTATGGCTGCGCATGCAGCGCTTCGGTCCGCAGTGGCCGGAGCCGGCCGGCGAACGCCGTTCGCTGCTGGAGCACGTGCGCGCCAGTGGCGAGCACCTGTTCCGCTACAACAAGCGAGCGCTGCTGTTCGCCGCCGTGCGCAATGCCTTCCTCGCGCGCCTGCGCCGGCGCGATCCGCTGGCCGCGGCGCTGAGCGGAGAACCGCAGGTCCACGCCATCGCCGAGCGCCTGGGTATTCCAGCCGATCGGATCCGCACCGCCCTGCAGATTCCCGCCTCGCACGACAAACCCGCTTTCCGCGACCGCATTTCCACCTTGATCCAGCTGAGAAACCGACTATGAACGAGCACGACACCGCGACCGCAACCGCCATCGCCCCGATCACCGGGCAAGCCCTGGCCGAACGCGCCGCCGCCGTCCGCGACGAAGTTTCCAAGGCCTTCATCGGCCAGCCCGAGGTGCTGGACCAGATCCTGATCGCGCTGCTCGCCGGCGGCCACGTGCTGATCGAAGGCGTGCCCGGGCTGGGGAAGACCCTGCTGGTGCGCGCACTGGCGCAGGCGCTGGACCTAGACTACGCCCGCGTGCAGTTCACCCCCGACCTGATGCCCAGCGACGTCAGTGGCCACGCGGTCTACGATCCCAAGACCGAGAGTTTCAAGATCCGTCGCGGGCCGGTGTTCACCAACCTGCTGCTGGCCGACGAGATCAACCGCGCCCCAGCGAAGACGCAATCGGCATTGCTGGAAGTGATGCAGGAAGGACAGGTGACCATCGAAGGCAAGCCGCACGAACTGTCGCCGCCGTTCCTGACCATGGCCACGCAGAACCCGGTGGAACAGGAAGGCACCTATCCATTGCCGGAAGCGCAGCTGGACCGGTTCCTGCTGAAGATCCTGATCGACTATCCGCAACTGGCCGACGAAAAACGCATGGTCGATGCGATCACCACCGGGCGCAGCGCCGGCGACTTCGACCTGTCGCAGGTGCGGCGCGTGCTCGGCGCCAGCGACATCGTGGCGATGCAGCAGGGCACCGCGCTGGTGACCGTGGACGAACAGGTAATCGACTACGCGGTGCGGATCGCCGCGGCCACGCGCAAGTGGCCGGGCATCTCGCTCGGCGCCGGCCCGCGCGGCAGCATCGCCCTGGTCCGCGCGGCGCGCGCGCAGGCGGTGCTGCAGGGCCGCGATTTCGTTACCCCTGACGATGTGCGCGACATCGCCAAGCCCGCGCTGCGCCATCGCATCATGCTTGCGCCGGAACTGCAGATCGAAGGCCAGTCGGCGGACGATGCGTTGCACGCGTTGCTGGCCAAGGTGGAAGCGCCGCGGAAATGAGGCAACGTGGCTCCTCGCTTGTCCTGCTTGTCTTCCCCCTTCGCAAAAGGGGGGCCGAGGGGGATTTGCTTTTGACCTTGCTTTCGGGCGCCGCTGCGAAGGGCAAATCCTCCCCAGCCCTCCTTTTTCAAAGGAGGGAGCCAGAGTGAGGCCCGCGCCGTTTCTAATCGCGGTATTGGTGCTCTGGGGCCTCTCCGGCTTCGCGGTGCTGTTCGCGGGCGTGCCGATGCTGGCCTGGCAGGCGACGGGCATCGCCCTGGTGTTGCTGTCCTCGCTGGATGCATTGTTGCTCCGTCGCCGCGCTACACCGCTGGTCTCCCGCGAGATCCCCGAAGCGCTGCCGCTCGGCATCGAGCGCGACGTGACCCTGCGCGTGGAATCGCTGTCGCGCCAGCGCATCGATGTCTTCGACCTGCACCCGGGCGCGTGGCCGGCACAGGGTTTGCCGCAGCACCTGAAGCTCGCGCCCGCCACTGCCTCCACTTTTTCCTATCGCCTGCGCCCGACCGCACGCGGCGACGCGTTGTTCGACGGCGTGCAGCTGCGCCTGGCCTCGCCGTTGCGGCTGTGGAGGCAATCGCGCATCGCCGGCGCGCCGCAGCGGGTGCGGGTGTATCCGAATTTCGCGCCGCTGACCAAGTTCGCGCTGTTCAGTGCGGAACAGGCCTCGCGGCTGGTCGGCGCGCACCTCAAGCGCCGCCGCGGCGAGGGCACCGATTTCAACCAGATGCGCGAGTACCGCGTCGGCGACAGCCTGCGCCAGATCGACTGGAAGGCGACTTCGCGTTCGCGCAAATTGATCTCGCGCGAATACCAGGACGAAAAGAACCAGCAACTGGTGATGCTGCTCGACACCGGTCGGCGGATGATGGCGCAGGAAGGCGAGCTGGCGCATTTCGACCATGTGTTGAACGCGGCGCTGGTGGTGTCCTATCTCGCCTTGCGGCAGGGCGATGCGGTTGGCCTGTTCGCCAGCGGCGGAGCGTCGCGCTGGGTCGCGCCGAAGCGCGGCATGGCCACGATCGACACGTTGTTGCGCGCGAGTTATGACCTGCAGCCGCAGCCGGTGGCGACCGATTACCTGGCCGCGGCCACGGAGCTGTCGCTGCGCCAGCGACGGCGTTCGCTGGTAATGCTGGTGACCAATGTGCGCGACGAGGACATCGAAGATCTGCTGGCGGCGGTGCGGCTGTTGCAGAAGCGCCATCTGGTCTGCGTGGCCAGCCTGCGCGAGCGGTCGCTGGATGATGCGCTGGGCGAAGAAGTGCACGACCTGCCGGGCGCGATCCG
>JAKFDG010000350.1:0-6617 GCA_036677285.1 Pseudoxanthomonas sp. | reverse complement strand
CGGACTTTGGCAGCCTTACGCTACCTATTTGCAAAGTTTCGGAGTGCCGGATGGCCAACGATGGGGTCAATGAGCCTGTGAATCATCCTGAGAACATGGGCCGACGCCGGTTCCTGACCGCGACCACGGCTGTGGTCGGCGCGGTGGGAGCAGGATTCGCAGCAGTACCGTTCATCAAGTCCTGGAATCCCAGCGCGCGGGCCAAGCTGGCCGGCGCGCCGATCACCGCGGACCTGACCGGCTTGCAGGAAGGCCAGCGCCTGATCCTGGAATGGCGTGGCCAGCCGATCTGGATCGTCAAGCGTTCCAAGGCCATCCTGGACGTGCTGCCGACCCTGGACAGCCGCCTGCGCGACCCCGAATCCAAGAACGCGGACCAGCAGCCGGCCTACGTGCTGAAGCAGAATCCCGAACTGCGTTCGATCAAGCCGGACATCTCCGTGCTGGTCGGCCTGTGCACGCATCTGGGCTGCTCGCCGGAAATGGTTGCCGAGATCAAGCCAGAGCCGTTCGATCCGGAATGGAAGGGCGGCTATTTCTGCCCCTGCCACAAGTCGCGCTTCGACATGGCCGGCCGCGTGTTCCAAGGCGTCCCGGCGCCCACCAACCTGGTCGTGCCGCCGCATTACTACGAGAACGACACCACGCTCGTGATCGGTCTTGATCCGCAAGGGGCCGCGTAACCCATGACCAAGAACATCATCACCCGCACCGTCAACGGCGTCTGGGATTGGGTCAACGAGCGCGCGCCCGGCATGATGCCGGTATACCGCAAGCACATGACCGAGTACTACGCACCGAAGAACTTCAACGTCTGGTACTACTTCGGCGTGCTGGCCATCGTGGCGCTGGTCAACCAGATCCTGACCGGCATCTTCCTGACCATGCATTTCAAGCCGAGCGCGGCGGAAGCCTTCGCCTCGGTCGAATACATCATGCGCGACGTGGAGTGGGGCTGGCTGATCCGCTACATGCACAGCACCGGCGCGTCGCTGTTCTTCATCGTCGTCTACCTGCACATGTTCCGTGGGCTGATCTACGGCAGCTACCAGAAGCCGCGCGAGCTCGTGTGGATCCTGGGCATGCTCATCTACCTGGTGCTGATGGCCGAGGCCTTCATGGGCTACGTGCTGCCATGGGGCCAGATGTCGTTCTGGGGCGCCAAGGTGATCATCTCGCTGTTCGGCGCGATCCCCGTCATTGGCAACGGCCTCACCGAATGGATCATGGGCGACTACCTGCCCGGCGATGCCACCCTCAACCGCTTCTTCGCCCTGCACGTCATCGCGCTGCCACTGGTGCTGTTGCTGCTGGTGGTGCTGCACATTGGCGCGCTGCACGAAGTCGGCTCCAACAATCCCGACGGCGTCGATATCAAGAAGGGGCCGAAGGGCAACCGCTGGGATGCGAGCAAGCCGGCTGACGGCATTCCGTTCCATCCGTACTACACCGTGCACGACATGGTGGCAGTCGGATTCTTCCTGATAATCGCCGCCTTCATCATCTTCTTCGCGCCTGCGTTCGGCGGCTGGTTCCTGGAGCACGACAACTTCACCGAGGCCAACCGCCTGGTCACCCCGGAACATATCAAGCCGGTCTGGTACTACACGCCCTATTACGCGATGTTGCGCGTCATCCCGCACAAGCTGAGCGGCGTGATCGTGATGTTCGCGGCCATTGCGGTGCTGTTCCTGGTGCCGTGGCTGGATCGCAGCAAGGTCAGGTCGCACCGTTATCGTGGCTGGATGACCAAGCTGATGCTGGGGCTGCTGGCGGTCTGCTTCGTGTGGCTGGGCAAGATCGGCGCCGGCCCTGGCACCGATCCGGTCGAGACCCAGATCGGCCGCGTGCTGACTTTCCTTTACTTCGCTTTCTTCATCACCATGCCGCTATGGACCAAGTTGGACAAGACCAAGCCGGTGCCGGAACGGGTGACGACGCATGAATAAGAAATTCTTCTCGCGTCTTACCGTTTTCGCCGGGGGCATGCTCCTGTCGCTGTCGGTGTCCGCCGCTTCCGGCGGCGACAAGCTTCAGGCCGGCAACGACCTCAGCGACCGCGCCTCGCTGCAGCGCGGCGCGCAGTTGTACATGAACTACTGCGCCGGCTGCCACTCGCTCAAGTACCTGCGTTATTCGCGCATGGCCGAAGACCTGGGCCTGACCGAAGACGAGGTGATGGCCAACCTCAACTTCACCGGCGCCAAGATCGGCGAACAGATCCAGGTATCCATGCCGCACGTCGGCGGCGAGAAGTGGTTCGGCAAGATGCCGCCGGACTTGAGCCTGATTTCGCGCGTGCGTGGCAGCGACTGGGTCTACACCTACCTGAAGTCGTTCTACCTGGATGAAACGCGTCCGCTGGGCTGGAACAACAAGCTGTTCCCGAATGCGTCCATGCCCAATCCGTTGTGGCAGCTGCAAGGCCTGCAGCACGCGGAACTCAGCAAGCCTGACGCCATCGGCGAGCGCCACGTCGAAGCGCTCAAGGTGACCCAGCCGGGTCGCCAGAGCTCGGCCGAGTTCGACCAGACCGCGCGCGACATCACCAACTTCCTCGAGTACGCCGGCGAACCTGCCGCACTCAAGCGCCAGAGCATGGGCGTCTGGGTCATCCTGTTCCTGGTGGCGCTCACCTTCCTGGCCTTCCTGCTCAAGCAGGAATACTGGAAGGACGTGCACTAGGCGATCTTCCACAAGGCCGCGCTTCGCTGCGCGGGTGCTGGGAAAGCCGGAGTCGGCTTCCCAAGGAAGATTCGCGCTCGGGGCCGTGGCGACCGTCGGCAAGGGGCTGACGGCGTCGATGCGATCGGCGGTTCCGGTCGTCGGAGAGCCTGATGGCTGCGAGTCCGCGTATGCGAAATACCTTGACCCTGTTTTCTTCCGTCGACGACGTCCTGTGCCATCGCGTGCGGCTGGTGCTGGCAGCCAAGGGCGTCACCTACGACATGGTGCCGGTGGATGCGCAGAACCCGCCCGAAGACCTGATCGACCTCAATCCCTACCACTCGGTTCCTACCCTGGTGGAACGCGACCTGGTGCTTTACGCAGCGTCGGTGGTCAGCGAATACCTGGACGAACGCTACCCGCATCCGCCGCTGATGCCGGTGGATCCGCTTTCCCGCGCACGCCTGCGCCTGGCGATGCTGCGCATCGAGCACGACTGGGTGCCGCAGGTGCAGGCCATCCAACTGGGCAACAAGGCCCAGGCCGAAGCCGGACGCAAGCGCCTGAAGGAACTGCTCACTGCCTCTGTGCCGCTGTTCAAGGCCAGCAAGTTCTTCCTTAATCCGGAAATGAGCTTGGCCGACTGCGCCATGGCCCCGATCATCTGGCGCCTGCCTTCGCTGGACATCCCGCTGCCCAAGGACGGCAAGGCCATCGAGGACTATGGCAACCGCATCTTCCGCAACCCGGGGTTCCTGCGCAGCCTGACCGAGCAGGAAAAGCGGTTGCGCGAGATCCCGGCGTAGGCCGCCGCGTCAGCCGTCGCATCGAGTCGGCGCGCTAGAGTATTCGCATGACCGACGAAACACCGCGCATGACCAGCCACCGTCCGTACCTGTTGCGGGCGCTGTCCGAATGGATCGCCGACAACGACATGACCCCGCACCTGCTGGTCGATGCGACCCAGCCTGGCGTGCAGGTGCCGTCCAGTGCCGTCAAGGAGGGCAAGGTGGTGCTGAACATCGCCGAGCGTGCAGTGGTGCGCCTGCAGATCGACAACACTTCGGTGAGTTTCAGCGCGCGCTTCGGCGGGGTCAGTTATCCGGTGATGGTGCCCATCTCCGCGGTACTGGCGATTTATGCACGCGAGACGGGGCAGGGCATGGCCCTGCCGGACGATATCGCGGGCGCGACCGGACCGGAGGACGACGATGAGCCGCCGACTCCTCCGGCTCCCGATGACACTCCCGCCGCAGGCAAACGTCCGCACCTGCGAGTGGTGAAGTAACAGGTTGTATAGGAGCGACGCAAGTCGCGATTGGGCATAACGGATAGTGAGATCGCGACTTGCGTCGCTCCTACAACCGCGAATTCAAGGCAGGTTGATCGGCGCGCCCGCGGGCTTCGCCGGCCCGATGAACGACACCAGGCGGTCGCCGCGCAGCACCATCCGGCCGGTGTGGCGGTCGATGCCGTCGTAGGAATATTCGAAGCGGAAACTGCGCTCGAAACCCAGGCGTCCGTCCTCGTTGCGGCGCACGCGGATTCCGGAGGCGTGCACGGATTCGTCCAGCCACATTACTTGGGCCGCTGTGCAGGCATCGCGGCCCAGCTGTTTGGCGTACTCGGCAGCCGCACGTGCGGCATTCCAGTAGGCGAAGCCTGCTGCGCCGACGATCATGAGTGCGATCAGGGTGGGCATCAGCGCGGCACGGGGCCGAGTTTCATCGACAGGTCGATGGCGTGAACATGCTTGGTCAGGCCACCGATGGAAATGAAATCCACGCCATCCTCGGCGATACCACGCACCGTGGCGAGATCAACGCCGCCGGAAACCTCAAGCGGGATCCTGCCGCTGGCGCGCTGCACCGCTTCGCGTCGCGTGGCTGCGTCGAAATCGTCGATCAGGATGCGGTCGCAACCCGTAGCCAGCGCTTCATCCAGTTGCGCCAGGGTTTCCACTTCGACCACCAGCGGCAATGCCGGCTGTGCCGCGCGCGCGGCCTGAACGGCAGCGGTCAGCGAGCCCGCCGCCCGAATGTGGTTTTCCTTGAGCATCACCGTATCGAACAGGCCGATACGATGGTTGTCGCCACCGCCGCAGCGCACCGCGTATTTCTGCGCCAGGCGCATGCCGGGAAGGGTCTTGCGGGTATCGAGGATCCTTGCGCCGGTGCCGCGCACCGCATCGACATAGGTCGCGGTCACGGTCGCCGTGCCGGAGAGCGTTTGCAGGAAATTCAAAGCGGATCGTTCCGCACTGACCAGCGCCCGGGCTCGGCCGGACAGGGTGGCCAGCACCGTGCCAGCTACCACGCGATCGCCTTCGGCAACCCGCCAGTCGATCGTGACCGCAGGATCCAACGCGTGATGGCAGGCATCGAACCATGGTCGCCCGGCGATCACCGCATCCTCCTTGCACAGAAGGTAGGCGATGTCGGCTGCGTCCGGCAGCAACGCCGCGGTCACATCGCCGCTGCCGATGTCCTCGGCCAGCGCGCGCGCCACGTCGCCGGCGATGACCTCCGCGGGCGGCAGGGAAAGATTGCGGCTCATTTAGCCGGGAAGTCGTTGATCTGCGTGGTGGCGAGGGCCTCCTCCGCCAGCAACACCGGGATGCCGTCCTCGACGCGGTACACCGTCTTGCGGTCGCGCGTGACCAGGGCTTCGCGCAGCGGTTCGGTCTGCACGGTATCGTCGGCGCGGGTCACGCCGCCGCCAGCGATCGCCGCGTTGAGTGCCTGCAGGCCGTGGCTGTCGAGCATCGACAATGGCTGGCGGGTAGTAGGGCAGACGAGCAGATCAAGCAACTTGCGGTCCATGGGGCGGTATCTCCAGATGGCCCCTTCGACTCCGGGCCTGTGGCCCTGCGTCCAGGGCGAACGGTGTTGTTATGGGGTGCGCATGCATGGCGCTTGCCGGTCAGGCCGGTAGAATACCGTTTTGCCGCAGGGCCGAACCATGAAAGACACCACGCAGGCGCCGCTGGTCGGCATCGTGATGGGTTCCCGCTCCGACTGGGAGACGATGCAGCACGCCGCCGCCAAGCTCGAAGCCCTCGGCGTCCCGCATGAGGTGAAGGTGGTGTCCGCGCACCGCACCCCCGATGTCCTGTTCTCCTATGCCGCAAATGCCGGTGCACGTGGCCTGCGCGCGATCATTGCCGGCGCTGGCGGCGCCGCGCACCTGCCCGGCATGCTGGCGTCCAAGACCGCGGTGCCGGTCCTGGGCGTGCCGGTGCAATCGAAGGCGTTGAACGGCATGGACTCGCTGCTGTCGATCGTGCAGATGCCGGCCGGAATCCCGGTCGCCACCTTCGCCATCGGCGTGGCCGGCGCGTCGAATGCCGCGCTTTTCGCCGCCGCGTTGCTGGCCCCGGAGCATGCCGATATCGCCGCTGCGCTGGAAGCCTTCCGTGCCAGGCAGACCGACGACGTGATGGCCAACGACGACCCACGGAAATGACCACTGTCGGCATCCTGGGAGGCGGGCAGCTGGCCCGCATGCTCGCGCTTTCCGGTGCGCCGCTAGGCCTGCGCTTCCTGGTGATGGACACCGAGGCTGACGCCTGCGCGGGGCAGTTCGCGCCGTTGCTGGTCGGCGACTATCGGGATGAAGCCGCATTGGCGGAATTCGCATCGAAGATCGACGTGGCCACGTTCGATTTCGAGAACGTCCCCGCCGAAAGCGCCGAGTGGCTGGCGGCACGGGTCCCGGTGTTCCCGAACCCGCGCGCGTTGGCCGTGGCCCAGGACCGGTTGACCGAAAAGAACCTGTTCCGCGAACTCGGAATTCCGGTGCCGGAATTCGCGCCGGTGGCCACACGCGATGAGCTTGATGCCGCGCTGGTGCAGGTCGGCGTGCCGTGCATCCTCAAGACCCGACGGCTGGGCTACGACGGCAAGGGACAGTTCCGCATCAAGACCCATGCCGATGCCGATGCCGCCTGG
>JAKFDG010000349.1:0-5656 GCA_036677285.1 Pseudoxanthomonas sp. | reverse complement strand
GGAATGGAGATGGATTCCATGGCTTTGGCATGGGACCCCGTGCACTGGGGCCTCATGGTCGCCATGTGGTGGACCATGATGATCGCCATGATGACGCCGAGCGCGGCGCCGACGGTCCTGTTGTACGCACGCGTGCATCGCCACGCCCAGGCACAGGGGCAGGTCGTGGCGACACGTCCTGCGACCGTCGCCTTCGTCGCCGGTTATTTCCTGATCTGGCTGTCCTTCTCGATCGCCGCCACCGCGGCGCACCAGGCGCTGGAAAGCGCGGGCATCGTCTCGGCGATGACGATGGGGTCGCAGGTGCAATGGCTGTCGGGCACCGTCCTTGTCGTGACCGGGCTCTATCAACTTTCCCCCTTGAAGAACGCCTGCCTTTCGCACTGCCGCGCGCCGGCGGAATTCCTCTCGCGACACTGGCGCCCCGGATCCCGTGGCGCCCTCCGGCTCGGCGTGGTGCATGGCCTCTATTGCACCGGCTGCTGCTGGATGCTGATGGCGCTGTTGTTCGTGGGCGGGGTGATGAACCTGGCCTGGATCGCGGCACTGTCGCTTCTGGTGCTGGCCGAGAAGGTTCTGGCGGCAGGCCGATGGGTGGGAATCTGCGCAGGTGTTGTGCTCGTTGCGTGGGGCGCGGTGATCTTGCTGCACTGACCCAGCCTGCGTGCTGACCCTATCTTCTCGAAACCAGCGCCGGGCCGCCGGTGGACCGTAGGCTGGGTCAGCTTCACCAACCCAGCGCCTTCATCCGGCTCCCGACATGCCGGGTTGATGGAGCCCCGCGTTCCTCCGCAAGTTTGGTGCGGTGGCCTCCAAGTCGTCGCGCGCATACCGGTTGCGAGATTCCGATGGTCGTCGCCTAGAACGATGGCCCCACCCGGAACTTCAGATTCCTCTGTTGCGCAGGCTCGAAGCGCGCGGCCGCCGGACTCTCGCGCCCAACGCGCAACAGATACTTCCCTGGCGCGAGGTCCCGCACGTCCATGTCGCCGCCACCGTCCACCGCGCCCGACTTGAGCACCGTACGCTCCTGCGACAGCAGGTCCCACCTGAGCCCTGCATCGCCCGTGATCGCGAGCGCGCCGTGGTCCCGCACGGCCTCGTCGATGGTGACCTCCAACCACTTCTCCCATCGGTTGATCTCGAACGGAGGATCGGGCCACCAGTCCGGCACGATCTCGATGTCCTCCTTCTGGTACGGCGGCGGCAGCTTGTCCTTGTCCAGCATGTAGCCGAAGAAGATCCGGTAATGCGTGGCCTTGCTGCCATGCACTTCGATCCAGCATTCCGGCGCCGGCAGGCGCAGGTCGGCATGCTTGGTCTGCGGAAAGGTGCGCGATTGGCCATCCGCCGCGTGCAACGTGACGTCGAGCGGTGCGTCCGAATCGATCTTGCAGCAAGGATAGGCGAGGGCACGCTCGTCGATGTCGGTGACGTGATACCAGTCGACGTCGGTGGGCGTGCGGATGTTGGCGTCGTAAGCGCCCTGGAAGAATGTCGCGAGCCCGTACGCATCCAACTTCGTACGCGCGCGGAGCTTCACCTCGGCCGCCTCCTCGCGCGTGTTGTTTTTCTCGAAGATGTCGGCCTTCAGCGGCTTCGGCGTGGTGCGCACACGCAGCGTGTAGTAGTTGGGGCTCTGGCACCGCAACTTGACCAGCCAGTTGCCGGGCGGCGCTTTCGGCAAGGTCATGACCTTCCGCCCGGGGGCGTGGGTCTCCTTGAGATCCTCGAACGCGAGGATGTCGGGGTCTTCCGGCACCAGTTCGGTGGTGACGATCCCCAACGGCCGCACGTAATTGGTTTCGATATGGATGTCCGCGTACTGCGTGGTGCTGAAGCGGTGGCAGTCCACGTCGCCGCCGTTCGCGATCACGGTCTCGCCCAGGGGCTGCCACTGGTTCGTGCCTGCCGCGATCATCGGCTTGGCCGCGGACGGCTGGTCGTTCGGCTCCTCCAGGAAACCTGCGGGCAACGCGAAGTTCATCGCGCGCAGCAACGCTTCGTAGGCATTGAGGATGCGATTGCATTTCCAGTCGGACGAATCGGTCCATGCCGTGTCGCGCAGGATCGTCTTCACGTCGTTCGGCGTCAGCGAGGGGTTGACCGCCTTGAGCAGCGCGGCCGTGCCCGCGACGATGGGCGAGGCCACCGACGTGCCGCTCTTGAACACGTTCTGCGCGTCGGGGTCGTCGATGCAATGGATGTTTTCGCCGGGCGCCCACACATCCACCGAGCTACCCCAGTTGGACGCGCCGATGGCCGCGTTGCACGAGGTATTCAACGCGCCGACGGTGATGACGCCGGGCGTGCGTGTCGCGGGGAGGATCACCAGGTCCTCGGGGATGTTCTCGGCGTCGTTGCCTGCGGCGGCGACCATGATCAAACCATGCTCGTGCGCGCTCCGGAAGTTGCTTTCCCAGTTGCCGTAGAACACCTGTGCGAAGGCTGGCATGCTGATCGATATGCTCATGTTGAGCACGTCGATGCCCCACGCCACGCAGATGCGCAGGCACTGGTAGATCTCGTCGGCGTCGATCTCGGTGTGGAACAGGAACGGCATCGCGACCGGTTGGCGCGCAGTACCGACTGGCACGCCACCGACGCCGCCCGCGCCGATGCTGTTGTCGACCATCGCCGCGGCGATGCCGGCCACCGCCGATCCGTGCCATTTGTAATCGCCAATGTCAGTGGCGCCGATGACGCTGCCGGCCCCGTTGTTCATAAGGTTGAACTGCAGGCTGGTCGCGTAGTCTGTTGGTGCGACGAACCCGAATCCGCAATCCAGCAAGCCGATGAAGATCGGGCGGTCGACACTGCGCACGTTGTCCAGCGCCTGGCACAACATCCACGCCTTTGCGATGTTGCACTTGCCTGCGTATTCGGGCCATTGGTACGCATCGGTGTCGCCGGGGCCGAATGACCCTTCAATGGAGCTCACCGACGGGAACCCCGCGGGCATGCCTGCCAGGTTGAGCTGTCCACGCAATCCTTCGTCATGCAGCAGAAGCGATGCGGCCATCGTTCCCGCACCTGCGCGTGAACTCACAGCGAAATGCCTCGCTTCTTTGTGATCGAGCAGGCGTTCCAACCCGTCGACAGGCACGGCTTCGCCCCGAATGCGCACGTTGATCATCTCGGGCATGTCGTGGATGTCGCGCGCCTTGGCGCGGTGCAATTCCCGCGGCCGCTCCGGCATCGGCCGCGGGGGCAGGGCTTCGCCATGCAGGCGCCGCACGAGGAAGTCGAGTGAGGCTTGGTCCCGCCGATCCACCAGGATCTCGTTCTCGACGAACATGCCGGCGAGCTTGCCACCGATCGCCATGCCCGCATGGGGCCGCTTCCGGATGACGCTCTGGTGGCGCATGAAGCTGCCCAGCAGTGCGTTGTCGAACTGCATCTCCTTCATCGACATCTCTCCCGCCTCCGCTTTCTCCTCAGAACGGCCACCGCGAAGGGTAGCGGTCACCCGAAGCAATGGCGCGCCGCACCGCTGAGCCAGCGTAGCCTGGGTAAGCAGGGCAACCTGGGACGCCTTGCGCGACACGGGACGTATCAGACCCCCGAGTGCGGCCTCCGGCCTTACCCGGACTACGCCGCTGCAGTGAGCCGCGAGAACAGGGGGCGGACTGCGTTTCCAGGAACAGGAAAAGTGCGCTGACCCCTAGTTCCTCGAAACCGGCGCCGGGCCGCCGGTGGGCCTGACGTGCGCGGTCTTGGCGGTTTCGGCGAGGTAGGCCAGTGCGAACTGCGCGAATTTGACACTGTGCTGCGCGGATTCGCCCATCGTCGCCAGCGTGTCGCTGGTCGTGTGGATGTAGGGGAAGCCACCGTTGGGGTCGCCGGCCTCGAACATCATCGCAGCGGGATAGCCGGCGTTCGCCCACGAGGCGTGGTCGGAGCAGGCGTAACCGCAAGTTGCGCTGCCGCGCGTGAGACCCTTTGGTGCGAGGTAGGTATCGAACAGGGTGACGGAGAAGTTCTTCAGAGCGGCGTTGGAGTAGTCGCTGATCAATTTCATGTCCGTTACCGCGCCCGATTTGTAATTGGTCATGTCCACCTGCAGCACGCCGACGACGTTGACGCCGCTGCTGCGGAAGGACTGCGCGATGGCGTGGGAGCCGCGCAGGCCGACTTCCTCTGCGGCATAGCCCATGAACTTCACCGTGCGCCGCGGCCGCCAGCCGTCGGACAGTGCGATGCGCAGCGTTTCGGTGAGGGTGGCGATGCCCGACGCGTCGTCGTCGGCGCCCGGCGCAAGCTGGTTGGGATCGCCGCGGCTGTTGCCGTTGATCGAATCCAGGTGCGCGCCCAACACCACAACTTCGTCGGGCAGGTCCCAGCCCTCGATGGTGAGGATCACCGAGGGCTGCGTGGAGCAGTTCGTGCAGGCGGTGAACAGTTCGGTGGTGACATGACGGCTGCCGGCGGCGAGCGATTGCCAGTGGGTGCGGATCCATTCGGCCGACGTCCTGCCGGAACTGCTGGCGAAGTAGCGGTTGCGATAGCTCGAGAGGTGATTGATGGTGTCGTAGATGTGGCGTTCCTGCACCTGCGGCAACCAGCGGTTCACGGTGGCCTGGTTGTCGAGCGTATAGCCGGCGAGCAGCGATTTCACCATCGCCTGCCGCGAGCGATCCGCGCGCACGAAGGCCTCGGCCTGCGCGCGACTGGGGAACGCGAAATAGCCGCCACAGCGGCGCTCGCTGACATGCACGTAGCGTCCGATCTCGCCGAGGCGATCGGCCCTGGTTTCGGAAATCACCAACGGCGTGCCGGTGCTGTCGCGCCGTGCGACCGCATCACGGGCCAGGCCGCGGATACCCTGCCAGGTGTCGCGTGAGGTCACGATGTACACCGGCGCGAACGGATCGGTCTGCGACCACGGCGTCGGCGGGGCGGCCGTGGCGTCCGTCCGGGCGGGACGCAGGCGCGGCGTTTCGGCATTCGCAACACGCTGCGCGTTCAGTCGGGCCACGTGAGGTGCGGCAAGGGTACGGACGGCGTGCGCTTGCGCCGCGCGCATATGGTCCGATCGCAACATCACGGTGCTGAGCAGCATGCAGAGCAGCAGCGTCGTCGGACTCAGGAAGAACGGTTTCATCGTGGCATCCCCCCGGATGACCGCTTGCAGCTTTTCTGCCGCCACGCTATCACTTTAACGGCCGGTCCAGGACCCGTAGGATGGGTTGAGCAAAGCGGCTTTCGACAGCGAAGCTGGTCAACCCATCGCCAGTTGATCAGCATCACGACTTGACCAGCTCCAGGCACTACTGAGGAAGAACACGTGTTTCAACGAACCCTGATCGTCCTCGTCACCCTGGCCGCGAGCCTCGTCTTCGCTCCCACCCACGCCGCCGACACTTCCACGACCAAGGTCATCGGCGCCTATTACCCGGGCGGCTCGGCGGCGCGTTATCCGATCGCGCAGATCCCGGCCGATCGGCTCACGCACCTGTTCTACGCCTTCGCCCGCATCGAGGAAGGACGCTGCGTCATCGGCGCGGAAGCCGACGCACATTTCGCTGCGCTTGCGCAACTCAAGCGCCGCCATCCCCACCTGCGCACGCTGATCTCGATCGGTGGCTGGGAGGCGGGCGGGTTCTCCGATGCCGCACTCACCGCGGCCAGCCGCAAGCGTTTCGTCGCCTCCTGC
>JAKFDG010000348.1:0-1627 GCA_036677285.1 Pseudoxanthomonas sp. | reverse complement strand
GGATCACCACGCCGCCGACCACCTCGCCCTCGCCGTCGAGTTCGGCGATGCCGCGGCGCATCTCCGGGCCCAGCTGGATATGCGCCACCTCGCCGAGGGTCACCGGCACGCCGCCCGCGTCCAAGCGCAGGGGAATGGCGCGAAAGTCATTCAGCGTCTGCAGGTAGCCGGAGGCGCGCAGCATGAACTCGGTTTCCGCCAGTTCCAGGACGCTGCCACCGGTTTCCTGGTTGGCCTTGGCGATCGCCTCGGCGACCTGCTGCTGGGTAATGCCGCGGCTGGCCAGCTTGATCGGGTCGAGCAACACCTGGTACTGCTTGACCATGCCGCCGATGGTGGCCACCTCGGCGACGTTGGCCAGGGTCTTCAGCTCGAACTTGAGGAACCAGTCCTGCAGCGCGCGCAGCTGGGCCAGGTCGTGCGTACCCGTGCGGTCGACCAGCGCGTACTGGTAGATCCAGCCGACCCCGGTGGCGTCCGGCCCCAGGGAGGGGGCGGCCCCGGCGGGCAGACGGTTCTGCACCTGGCTGAGGTACTCCAGCACCCGCGAGCGCGCCCAGTAGAGGTCGGTGCCGTTCTCGAACAGCACATAGATAAAGCTGTCGCCGAAGAAGGAGTAGCCGCGCACCGTCCGCGCCCCCGGCACCGAGAGCATGGTGGTGGCCAGCGGATAGGTGACCTGATTCTCGACGATCTGCGGCGCCTGCCCCGGATAGGGGGTGCGGATGATCACCTGCACGTCGGAGAGGTCCGGCAAGGCGTCGATGGCAGTGCTTTGCACCGACCAGACACCCCAGCCGACGGCGAACAGGGTGGCCAGCAGCACCAGGAAACGGTTGGCCACCGACCAGCGGATCAGGGCGGCGATCATGGCTGCACCTCCAGCGGTTCCAGGCGTTCGACCAGCAAGCCGTCGTCGGTCTCGCGCACGCCTACCCGTACGTGGTCACCGGCTTTTATTCCGGCCATCAGCGCCGGATCGGCCAGCGGGAAGCTCATGGTCATGCCGGGCATGCCGAGGGTCTTGAACGGACCGTGGGCCAGCGTGACCGAGCCATGGTCGATCTCGACTACTGTGCCTTGCGCTTCATGCAAGGCCTGTGTCGGCGGGGCCTCGGGCGAGTCCAGAGCCTGGGTGAGTACCCCGCGCAGACTGGCCTCGGAGTCGAGCAGGAACTGCCCGGAGGCGACCACCTGCTGGCCTTCCTCCAGCCCCTCCAGGATCTCGGCCTTGCCCGTGCTTTCCCGGCCCAGGCGAATCTCCACCGGGCGGTAGCGCCCCTCGCCCTCGACGAGCATCACCAGGGCCCGCCGGCCGGTACGGATCACCGCCTCGTTGGGTACAAACAGCGCGCTCTGCTCGCTCGGGCGCGTCAGCCGCACCTGGGCGGTCATCCCCGGCCGCAGCCGGCCATCCGGGTTGTCCAGCTCGACCCGCAGCCGTACCGTGCGGCTGTCCAGGTTGGCTTGCGGCAGAAAGGCGCTGACCTTGCCGTCCAGCACTTCGCCCGGGAAGGCCGGCAGGCGTGCCTCGACCGTCTGGCCGAGCCGAACACCGGTGTTTTCGGCCTCGGGTACCGCCACCTCCAGCCAGACGCTGCTCAGGCCATTGATGGTCGCCAGCGGT
>JAKFDG010000347.1:0-2942 GCA_036677285.1 Pseudoxanthomonas sp. | reverse complement strand
TACAAGGACTGGGGCAAGGGACAGCCCATCGTCTTCCACCACGGCTGGCCGCTCAGCGGCGACGACTGGGATACGCAGATGCAGTTCTTCCTGGAGAAGGGCTTCCGCGTCATCGCCCACGACCGGCGCGGGCATGGCCGTTCCAGCCAGACCGACACGGGCAACGAAATGGATACCTACGCCGCCGACGTCGCGGCACTGGCCGCGCACCTGGACCTGAAAGACGCGGTGCACGTGGGACATTCCACCGGCGGCGGCGAGGTGGCGCGTTATGTCGCCCGACACGGCGCCGGCCGGGTAGCCAAGGCGGTGCTGATCGGGGCGGTGCCACCGATCATGCTGAAGACGCAGGACAATCCCGGCGGCCTGCCCCTCGAAGTTTTCGACGGCCTCCGCGTCGCGCTCGCCGCCAACCGGGCGCAGTTCTATCGCGACCTGCCCAGCGGTCCGTTCTACGGCTTCAACCGCGCGGGCGCGAAAGTGTCCGAGGGCGTCATCGCCAACTGGTGGCGCCAGGGCATGATGGGTGGCATCAAGGCGCACTACGATTGCATCAAGGCCTTTTCGGAAACCGACTTCACCGAGGACCTGAAGAACATCGACGTGCCCACCCTGGTCATGCACGGCGACGACGACCAGATCGTGCCCTACGCGGACTCCGCACCGCTGTCGGTCAAGCTGCTGAAGCACGGCACGCTGAAGACCTATCCCGGTCTGCCGCACGGCCTGTGCACCACCCATCCGGAGATCGTCAATCCGGATCTGCTGGCCTTCATCCAGGGCTGATCCGCCGCCACTGGCTGGGCTGGCTTCTCCAGCCCAGCCTGCGCGCTTCAGCTCCTGCGGCAGGCTCGGGTTCGCGCGTCACCCTTCCTTTCGGGTCGTCACCAGCCGCAGGAACGCCTCGTGCTGGTAGCGGCTCATGCGCAGTTGCTGGCCGGTGTCCATGGTGACGACGTGATGGCCGTTGAACCACGGATGGATGGCCTTGACCCGGCGGACGTTGATGATCGCGGAGCGGTGGACGCGGGCGAAATGGCGCGGATCCAGGCGCGTGGCGAGCGTGGCCATGGTCTCGCGCAACTCGTGGACGCGGTCGGCCAGGTGGATCTGCACCAGGTTGCGGCTGGCCCTGATCCAGACGATGTCGTCGACGTCGACGAAGACGACGTGCTCGTCGATGCGGACCGGAATGCGCTCGAGGTAGTCGTCGCGCTGGCGCAACGCGTCCAGCGCCTGCAGGATCCGCGCGGAGGCCTGCGGCCCGGCGCCTTCGCCGGCGGACAGGCGCGCCTTCGCGCGCTGCAAGGTGTCGGCGAATCGTTCGCGGCTGAACGGCTTGACCAGGTAGTCCACGGCGTTCGCCTCGAAGGCACGCACCGCGTACTGCTCGTAGGCGGTGACGAAGACCGTCGCCGGCATGCGCGCCGCACCGATGGTGGCGACCACGTCCATGCCGTTGATCGCCGGCATCTGGATGTCGAGGAACACCAGGTCCGGCGACTGGCTGCGGATCGCCGCGACGGCCGACACGCCATCACCGCACTCGCCGAGCAACTCGATATCCGGATCGTCGCGCAGCAGGCGCACGATCGCGTGGCGCGCGATCGGCTCGTCGTCGACCACGAGCGCGCCGATGCTCATGCCGGCGCCGGCTCCGGCGAAAATTCCGGGGCGTCGTCAGGCTCCTCCAGTTCGCGGAACGGCACGCGGATGCGGCAGGCCACGCCTTCGGGCCAGATCATGTCCAGGCGCACCTGCGCGGCATCGCCGTACAGCTCCTTGAGCCTCATCCGCGTGTTCGACAGGCCGATGCCATGGCCGGCCGGGTCGGCGGGTCCGGCAGCCAGCGTGCTGTTGCGATTGCGCACATCGATGCAGAGGATGTCGCCTTCGCGCCGGCTCTCGATCTCGATGCAGTCGCTGCCGACGCGCTGGCCGATGCCGTGGCGGATCGCGTTCTCGACGATCGGCTGCAGCAGCAGGCTGGGCACGGCGCAGTCGAGCGTATCCGGGGCGATGTAGATCTGCGTGCTCAGGCGATCCTTGAAGCGCGTGCGCTGGATGCCGAGATAGAGGTCGAGCAAGGCCAGTTCCTGGCGCAGGCTGATCTCCTGCCCATCGTAATCTTCCAGGAACGCGCGCAGCAGTTCGCTCAGCCGCAGCAGCATGTCTTCGGCCGACACCTTGTCTTCGTCGAGCAGCGTGATGATGGCGTGCAACGTGTTGAACAGGAAATGCGGCTGCAGCTGCGACTTCAGCGCCAGCAGGCGCGACTGCGCGAGTTCGGTGGCGAGCCGGCTCGCTTCGACCTCGCGGCGCGCCTTCTCGGCGTGGAAATGGATCGCCTGCTGGATCGCGAACAGCGCCCAGTACATGAGCAATCCGGTGGCGAAATGCCGGGCCAGGAAGAACCACAGTTGCTGGCCCAATCCACTGGGCTCGAACAGCGTGGACACCAGCGCACCGGCCACCATCGCCACGAAGGTGACGCACACGCTGGCCACCATCTGCTTGGCCAAGCCGCGCAGGCGCAACGGCGCGCGGATCGGATAGCGCTCGGCAAGACGGAATACCGTGGGCGCCAGTGCGGCCCAGGTATACCACTGGATCATCGACCATCGCAGATACGTGAATATCCCGAAGCTGGGCCCGTCGCCCAGCCCCCCGGTCAGGGATTGCTGTATGGCGAATACCACTGCCACCGCCGTCCAGATGGCGAGGTAGCGCCAGAACCCGATTTCCGTACTGCCGAGGCGAATCTTCATTGCTAGTGTCCGAAGTGCCCCCGGGTGTCGGGGCAGAGCCATCCTAGGCGCGGCGCGCAGCGCTGAAAAGCGCCGCGGCGCACGGCTACGATTCGCAACGGCGCAGCGACGATTCGTCCCAAATCGCTTTGCCGCTCGCCAGAGCGCGGGCCTGATGGACGCGCCGGCCGACAT
>JAKFDG010000346.1:0-2942 GCA_036677285.1 Pseudoxanthomonas sp. | reverse complement strand
CGGTGCTCTTCCGGCAACGGCAGCAACAGCGTGAACACCGTGTGCCCGGGCCGCGAGCGATAGGTCAGCGAGCCGCGATGCTCGCGCACCACTTGCTGCGCCAGCGCCAGGCCCAGGCCGCTACCTTCGGCGCGACCGCTGACCAGCGGCAGGAACAGGTGTTCGGCCAGCTCCTCGGGCACGCCGCGGCCGTCGTCGATGATTTCCACGCGCAGCGCCATCGCATGCGGGTGGTCGTGGATGCGCACGCCGTGTTCGACCCGGGTGCGCAGGGCGACGCTGGCGGCGCCGGCCTGGATCGCGTTGCGCACCAGGTTCCACACCGCCTGGGTCAGGCGGTCGGCGTCGCCGGGGAATTCGGGCAGGCTGGGATCGTAGTCGCGCTGCACCCGCACCGACCAGCCGCCTTCGGTTTCGGCCAGGCGCAACACGCGCTCCAGCACCACATGGATGTTGAGCGCGGTGTGCGGGCGTTGCGGGGAAGGGGACAGCAACTGCTCGAGCAGACCGTTGAGGCGCTCGATCTCCGATTCGATCAGGCCTATCAGTTCGCGTTCGTCGTCGTTGTCGCTGCGTTGGCTGGCGCGACGCGCCAGCAGTTGCGCGGCGCCTTTCAGGCCGGCCAGCGGATTGCGCAGTTCGTGCGCCAGTCCTTTCAGGGCCGCGCTCAGGGCATTGGGCAGGGCCTGGGTGGGATCGAGGGAGGGGAATTCGTCGACCGGATGCACTTCCAGCAGCCAGCCGCCGCCGTCGAGCCGCGACAGCCAGCCTTCGGCGAAATGTGGTGGCTCGCCGGGCATGCCCAGGGCCATGCGATGCAGGTGCAGGACCGCCGGGTCGGCGTCCTCGAACGATGAATTTATCAACAACCGGGCCATGGCGTCGCCGTCCATTTCCAGTGCGGCCAAGGGTTGCCCGAGCAGGCGCCGGGCGCTGACGCCCAGCCAGTGGGCGAAGGCGGGGTTGACGCCGAGGATGTGACCCCCGGCGTCCGCCCAGGCCACCGCCGTGCTGAGCACGTCGGCGGCAGGTGCACTGGCGGTCAGGGGCGACATTGCACCAGTTTAGTGCAAGGCCGCCCCTGCCATGCCATCAGGCCTCGTAGGCCGCTTCGCCGTGCGAGCTGATGTCCAGGCCCTCGCGCTCGGCTTCCTCGCTGACCCGCAGACCGACGGTGTATTTCACGATCAGGAAGGCGATCAGGGCCACCATGCCGGACAGGACGATCGTGGTCAGCACGCCCTGCGCCTGGATCCAGACCTGGCCGGCGATGTCGTATTCCGGCAGCGCGGTTTCGGTGACGTAATCCCAGATGCCCGCGCCGCCCAGCGAGGGAGCCGCGAACACGCCGGTCAGCAGTGCGCCGGTGATGCCGCCGACACCATGCACGCCGAACACGTCCAAGCTGTCGTCCGCGCCGAGCAGCTTCTTCAGCCCGGTCACGCCCCACAGGCACAGCACGCCGGCGATGGCGCCGATGGCCAGTGCGCCGTTGAGGCCGACGAAGCCGGCCGCCGGGGTGATGGCGACCAGGCCGGCCACCGCACCCGAAGCCGCACCGAGCAGCGACGGCTTGCCCTTGAAGATCCACTCCATCAGCGTCCACGCCACCACTGCCGCAGCCGTGGCCAGGAAGGTATTGACGAAGGCGATCGCGGCCACGCCGCCGGCTTCCAATGCGGAACCGGCGTTGAAGCCGAACCAGCCGAACCACAGGATCGAAGCGCCGACCATGGTCAGGGTCAGGTTGTGCGGCTTGATCGCCTCGCGCCCGTAGCCGGTGCGCTTGCCGATCACGTACGCACCCACCAGGCCCGCGATCGCAGCGTTGATGTGCACGACGGTGCCGCCGGCGAAATCCAGCGCGCCCTTGGCGAACAGGAAGCCGGACTTGGCCAGCACGCCTGCGACCGCGTCGTTGTCGGTGAACGCATCCGGGCCGGGGAAGAACCAGACCATGTGCGCCATCGGCAGGTAGGCGAAGGTGAACCACAGCACCGTGAACAGCATGACGCCGGCGAACTTCACCCGTTCGGCGAAGGCGCCGACGATCAGCGCGCAGGTGATGCAGGCGAATGCGCCCTGGAACACGAAGAACGCCAGCTCCGGGATGTACACGCCCTTGGTGAAGGTGGCGCCGATCGACGCAGCATCGAGCCCCTTGGCGAACAGGCGATCCCAGCCGCCGATGAAGGGCGAGCCTTCGGTGAAGGCGATGCTGTAGCCATAAAGCGCCCACAGCACGGCCACCAGCGAGAACACCGCCAGGTTCTGCACCAGGATCGACAGCACGTTCTTCGAACGCACCAGGCCGCCATAGAACAGCGCAAGGCCGGGCAAGGTCATGAAAATCACCAGCGCCGCGGACATCAACACCCAGACCGTGTCCGGCTTGCTGATGGAAGGAGCGGGCGCCGCTTCTTCCGCGGGTGCGGCTTCGGCAGCAACTTCAGTGGCGGCGGGAGCAGCGTCCACGGCGGGAACGCCGGCCGGATCAGCCGGTGCGGCAACGGTTTCTGCAGCGGGTGCGGAGGTTTCCTGCGCGGCCGCGCCGAATCCAGCACCGAGCGCCACGCAGCTCATCGCCATGAGGCACATCACTTGCATGCGGGTTTTCCACCCGGAGAAAAGACGAGTCTTCATATGGGGGCTCCGAGTTAGAGTGCGTCCGCGCCGACTTCGCCGGTGCGGATGCGGATGACCTGGTCGATGGCGGTGACGAAGATCTTGCCGTCGCCGATCTTGCCGGTGCCGGCGGCCTGCTGGATGGCCTCGATCACGGTCTCCAGGCGCTCGTCGGTGACGACGGTCTCGACCTTGATCTTGGGCAGGAAATCGACGACGTACTCGGCGCCCCGGTACAACTCGGTGTGGCCCTTCTGCCGGCCGAAGCCTTTGACTTCGGTGACGGTGATGCCGGACACGCCCGCCTGCGACAAGGA
>JAKFDG010000345.1:0-7635 GCA_036677285.1 Pseudoxanthomonas sp. | reverse complement strand
GAAGGCCGGGCGCAGACCGTGGAAGCGGCCGTGCATGAATTGTCCGACTACCTGATCGGCAAGGATCCGTCGCGCATCAACGATCTTTGGCAAACGCTTTACCGGGGCGGCTTCTATCGTGGCGGAGCGATCCTGATGAGCGCCATCGCCGGTATCGACCAGGCGTTGTGGGACATCAAGGGCAAGGCCCTGGGCGTACCGGTGTACGAATTGCTGGGTGGCCTCGTGCGCGACCGCATGAAGACCTACCGCTGGGTCGGCGGCGACCGGCCGGCCGACATCATCGAGCAGATCAAGTCGTACCAGGCCCTGGGCTTCGATACGTTCAAGTTCAACGGCACCGAGGAACTGAAGCTGATCGACAGCCCGCGCAATATCGATGCGGCCGTGGCCAAGGTAGCCGAGATCCGCGAAGCGTTCGGCAACGCCATCGACTTCGGCGTCGACTTCCATGGCCGCGTCAGCGTGCCCATGGCGCGCGTGCTGCTGCGCGAGCTGGAGCCGCATGACCCGCTGTTCGTCGAGGAACCGGTGCTGCCCGAGCAGGCCGAGCACTATCCGCGCCTGGCCGATGCCACCTCCATTCCTCTCGCCGCCGGCGAACGCATGTATTCGCGCTTCGAGTTCAAGTCGGTGCTGGCTGGTGGCGGTCTGTCGATCCTGCAGCCGGACCTTTCCCACGCCGGCGGCATCACCGAATGCTTCAAGATCGCAGCCATGGCCGAGGCCTACGACGTCGGCTTCGCGCCGCATTGCCCGCTGGGCCCGGTGGCGCTCGCGGCCTGCCTGCAGGTCGATTTCGTCGCCCACAACGCGGTACTGCAGGAACAGAGCATCGGCATCCACTACAACGGTGACGCCGATCTGCTGGACTACGTGCTCAACAAGGAAGATTTCCAGTGCATCGACGGCAGCATCGCCGCGCTGCCCAGGCCCGGCCTGGGCGTGGAGATCGATGAGCAACGGCTGATCCAGGCCAGCCGGAACCCCCCGGCCTGGCGCAATCCGGTCTGGCGCCATGCCGACGGGAGCATAGCGGAGTGGTGATGCGGTGAACGCCTACGTCGACCTGGATCGCGTCACCCCCAGCCTGGCCGTGGACAGCCGCTGTGCACTGGGGGAAAGCGTGATCTGGTGCGAACGACGCACCGCGCTGTTCTGGACCGACATCGATGCCTCGCGTTTGTGGATGCATCGGCCGTATCGGGGCGTCACCCAGAACTGGGCCCTGCCCGACCGCCTGGGTTCGCTGGCGCTGTGCCAGACGGGCCAGTTGCTGCTGGGCTTGGCCAAGGGTCTGTACCTGGCCGATCCCGATGCCGTGCAGGAGGGAACCCTTCCGCTGGAAAAACTGGTCGATGTGGAAGCCGGCAACGCCGAAACCCGTATCAACGACGGCCGTAGCGACCGCAATGGAAATTTCGTCTTCGGCACCAAGAGCGAACGCACCGACAATGCCCCCATCGGTGCGTTCTACCAGTATTCGGCCCAGCACGGCCTGCGCCGGCTGGATCTGCCTGCCGCCGCCATCCCCAACTCGATCTGCTTCAGTGCCGATGGCCGCAGGATGTACTACTGCGACTCGATCAGACCGCAGATCCTGTGCTGCGACTACGACGCCAGTGGCGCGACGGTATCGGGTTCTCGCGTATTCGCCGAAGTGGACGACGCCGGCGCCTCGCCCGACGGTTCCATCATCGACGCCGACGGCTATCTGTGGAACGCGCAATGGGGCGCGGGTCGCGTCGTGCGCTATCGCAGCGATGGCGGCGTGGACAGGGTGATGTCGCTGCCGGTGAAGAATCCTTCCTGCTGCACCATCGGCGGCGCCGCCTACGACCGCCTGTATATCAGCAGCGCGCGGGTCGACAACAGCGTCCAGGAACTGGCGCGCACGCCCGGCGCGGGGGGGATCTGGCAGATCCCCCTGCCGCGTTCGCTCGGCCTGCCGGAAAGCAGGATCGAACTCGTATGATCGAGCTCGCATGATCGCGATCGACTGGGGCAGCAGCAGCCTGCGCGCCTATCGCTTGGACGACGCCGGCGTCGTGGTGGAACAGAAGCGCAGCGATCGCGGCGTACTGGCGTGTGATGGAAATTTCGCCGCGACGCTCGCCCCCCTGATCGCGGCCTGGGAGGATGCGGACATCGTGCTGTGCGGAATGATCGGCAGTCGCGACGGTTGGTTCGAGCAGCCCTATCGGGATTGCCCGGCCGGCATCGACGAATTGGCGGCGACCATGGCGCCGGTGGAGGTGCCCGAGTTTCCGGGACGCAGGCTGTGGTTCGTGCCCGGAGTCGCGGACCGGAATTCGACGGAAGTGCCCGATGTCATGCGTGGCGAGGAAACCCAGGCGTGCGCGCTGCTCGACCTGTTGCGCCAGGGCACCCACGTGCTGTGCCTGCCCGGCACGCACAGCAAGTGGATAACCGTGTGCGACGGGAAGATCGTTTCAATCGCGACTGCGATGACCGGCGAAACCTACGCGGTCATGCGCCGGCATAGCGTGCTCGGCAAGCTGATGGGCAAGGACGATTCGCGCTTCGACGCCTACGCCTTCGACGCCGGCCTGCGCCGCAGCGCCCAAGCCAGCGGACTGTTGCATCATCTGTTCGGCGTGCGAACGCTGGGCCTGTTCGGCCAGTTCTCCGAGGCCGCCCTTCCTTCGTACCTGTCGGGCCTGCTGATCGGACACGAGGTACGCGCCTCCGGGTTGTTCTCGCGGACTCCGCGCCCTGCGCAGGTGCACCTGATCGGCAACGACCGTTTGATCGACGCTTATGCCAGGACGCTGGTCGCTTTGGGCGTAGGCGTGCAGCGGCACTCCGAGAACCTGGCGGCCTACGGAATGCATCGCCTGTCGAGATCGCTGATCTCGGGGTAAGAGCCGGCGTTGGGTTGGCGAAGCATCTTTCCGCCGCCTGGATCAGTCCCGCCTCTTCCCGGGCACGTCTCGGCTGAATGACGACACTCACCGCAACCGACAACAACAGTTCCTTTCGGCACGCGTCCTTCCGATCTCCCGGGAATCAGAATTGTTCTGCGCCTGGGAGCCGCAGTTATCGTCCTCCTCCGCTGCGGAAGATCGACCACAGCAACCAGAGTCCCGCCAGCGAGGCGCCAACGAATCCAAGCAGCCCAAAGAACGGCAGACCCAGTAACGTGGGTCCGCCCTTCACTGTCATGGTGATCGAAGAGCCAATGATGAGTGCCGCGATCACCAAACCGCCCGCCAGGCGGTTGGCCGAATGGCCCACCTGACGAGTCAGCTCAGGCAGCTGATCCATCTGCAGATGCAGTCTGGCGTTGCCGCCGCGAACCGAGCGCAGGAGCCGTCGCAGCTCCTGCGGAAATGCGGCCAACAACCCCGCGGCGTCGATCAAGGCGCGGGTGCCACGCCGCGCCACGGCCCGGGGACCAAGTTGTGCGGTCATCGCGCGGCGCAGGAAAGGTTGCGCCTGGCGCGCCATGTCAAAATCCGGGTCGAGACTTCGCCCCAAGCCTTCCAGGGTCAGGCAGACCTTGATCAGCAAGGCGAGGTCGGCCGGAAGCGCAAGGCGGTGTGAGCGCAGCAATACGGTTACTTCCAGCAGCATGCCCGCCAGGTCGAGTTGTCCCAGCGGCACGCCGTGGTAGCGGTCCACGAATGCGTCGATATCGGCAGTCAGTTGCGCCTCGTCGACGTCCGACTGTTGGGTCCACTCAAGCAGGACCTCGGCAACGCGCCCGGAATCATGCTCGACCAATCCGAACAACAGACCCACGACTTCCGCACGGCGTGCCGGCGACAACCGCCCCACCATTCCGAAGTCGATGATGGCAATGCAGCCATCGGGAAGCACGAATACATTGCCGGGGTGGGGGTCTGCGTGGAAGAAGCCATCTTCCAGCATCATTTTCAGTACGGCTTGCGCCCCGGTGCGCGCGACTTGCTTGCGATCCACCCTCGCCGCATCCAGCGCCGGGATATCGGCAACGGGGATTCCGTCGACGAAATCCTGAACATTCATGCGCTCGCTGGTGAATTTCCAATGCACTGGGGGAACAAGGATGCGAGCATCGTCGACGAAGCTTGCCGCGATGCGCTCGGCGTGCCGGCACTCTGCGGCCAGGTCGAGCTCGCACAACAACGAGGCGCGGAACTGACGCACTACGCCCACGGGGTGGAAGCGACGCAGATCCGGAAACTTCTTTTCGGCCTGGCTCGCCGCATGTTGCAGCAGCCTCAAGTCGGCCTCGATCAGGGGACGGATGCCGGGGCGCCTGACTTTCGCCACGACTTCGCGCCCATCATGAAGGCGAGCGCGATGAACCTGGGCGATCGACGCGGCAGCCAGCGGTTCCGGGTCGAGCCAGAGAAAAGCCGATTCGATGCTCGTATCTAGCGATTGAATCATTTCGGTGCGAATGTCTTCGAACGCGACCGGCGGCACCGCATTCTGCAGTTTGCTGAACTCGGCAATCCAATCTGGCGGAAACAGATCCACGCGTGTCGCCAGTACCTGTCCCAACTTGACGAAGCAGGGGCCCATTTCCTCCAGGGCACGCCGCACCCGCACATGAGTCGGCAGCGCCACCAGTTCTTCAAGGTTGCTCAGCGGCAAGACCTTGCCGACGCGAGTCAGTGCTTGCGCCAATCCCAATCGACGCACCATATCGCCGAAGCCATATCGGATAAGAATGGCAGCCAGTGTTTGAAGCCGGCCCAGGTCATGGGTTGCGATCAGCGTTTCCCACATGGCCGACTGGCTCCTCCCGCTACTGGGTTCCTGGATTTCAACCCGCCTCTCCACCCGTCAGGGCAAGTGGAGCGTAGGCTTCCGTCGGCCCAGGTGCTTGACCTGGGTCAACCCTCGGTACGGTCACTACTGCGCAGCCGATTGACCAAGGTCAACTTGCGAAGGTGGTACGGGGTCCATGCTTCCCAGCATGGTGCTCCGATGAATCCGATCGACCAGAACTCCAATGTTCGGCCGCAAGGCCTCTCGAGCGCAGAAGCGAGCCGTCGTTTAGAGCGGGACGGCCCCAATCTGCTGCCCCAACCGGACCACCGCAACTGGCTGCGCATCATCTGGAGCGTTCTGCGCGAGCCAATGCTCCTGCTGCTGGTGGGCGCTGCCGGCATCTACCTGCTGCTGGGCGATCCGCAGGAAGCCTCCATCCTGGGGGCGTCCGTTGTGCTCGTCATTGCGCTCACCGTCTATCAGGAGCACAAGTCCGAACGCGCTCTTCAGGCATTGCGCGATCTGAGCAGTCCACGTGCATGCGTGCTGCGCGACGGTCAAATGCGATGGGTTGCGGCGCGTGAGCTCGTGGTCGGCGATGTGATCCTGGTGGCCGAGGGCGATCGGGTGCCGGCCGATGCACGCGTTCTCGAAGCGAATGACATGATGCTCGATGAGTCCATGCTCACCGGGGAATCGGTGCCGGTGCACCGTTCGGCTTCACCTGGGGACGAGCGCGAAGGCAATGCGATACGCGCCAGCACTCTGGTAGTCGGCGGCCACGGCTCGGCCGAAGTTACCGCCATCGGCACGGATACGGCCGTGGGGCAGATTGGCATGGCATTGCGCACGTTACGCTCGCCGGCGACACCGATGCAGCTGGAAATCCGGCGCGCAGTTGTTCTGTTTGCGGTCCTCGGATTGGGCTCGAGCCTGCTGATGACCTTGCTGTACGTCGCAGTACATGGTGGCTGGTTGCAAGGTTTGCTGGCGGGCGTCACGCTTGCGATGGCCAACATCCCCGAGGAATTCCCGGTCGTCCTGACGGTATTCCTGGCGCTGGGAGCATGGCGCATGGCCAAGCACAAGGCATTGGTCCGCCGTGCGCCAGCGATCGAGGCGTTGGGCTCGGTCACGGTGTTATGCACGGACAAGACCGGCACGCTGACCGAAAACCGGATGTCGGTGGTCGAACTGGTTGCTGGCGAGGAGCAGACCGCTCCGATGGAAATCCTTTCGCCCGCCATGCGAGCCCTGCTCGCCTGTGCCGACTTGGCCAGTCCGGACCAGCCGTTCGATCCGATGGAACGGGCAATCCACGAGGCAGCATTGAAGCTTTCCGAGCCGCTTTCCCGGGAGGGCTGGCAGCGCATCCGCGAGTACCCTCTTTCCCGCGAACTGCTCGCTGTGACCCATGTCTGGAGCCAGCCTGGCGCATCGGCGTTCCAGGTCATGTGCAAGGGGGCTCCCGAGGCCATTGCCGACCTGTGCGACCTGGAGGCTGCACATCGGGCCGCCGTCCTGGCGCAAGTCGACGAGATGGCTCGGCAAGGTCTTCGGGTACTTGCCGCGGCTGCAGCGGTTTGGAACGAGGACGCGAACGGGCTTCCGTTGACGGCACGTGGTTTCGGCTTCGAATGGCGCGGTTTGCTCGGGTTCGCCGATCCGTTGCGCGCTGGCGTTCGTGAAGCGGTGGCGGAGGCTCAGGCGGCCGGTGTGCGCGTGATCATGTTGACCGGAGATCATCTGGAGACCGCCCGTGCAATCGCCACCCAGGCGGGTCTGGCGAACTCCGGGGAAGTGGTGTTGGGGAGCGAGTTGGCGCTCGATGGAGACGCTTTTATTCAGCGCGCCCGAGAAATCAACGTCTTCGCTCGCGTAAAGCCTGACCACAAGCTGCGATTGGTCGATGCTTTGAAGCGCGATGGGCAGGTCGTTGCCATGACCGGCGATGGCGTAAATGACGCGCCCGCGCTGACGGCTGCCCACGTCGGGGTGGCGATGGGAGAGCGCGGGACCGATGTCGCGCGCGAAGCGGCTTCCATCGTGTTGCTCGACGACAACTTCGTCACCGTCGTGCGCGCAATCCAGCAGGGTCGGGTCATCTACGACAACATCGTCCGTGCCATCCGCTACATTCTGGCGGTGCACGTACCCATCACCGGGTTGGCGGTACTGCCACTGCTTTTCGGAGGACCCTTGATGCTGCTGCCACTGCATGTGGTTTTTCTGGAGCTGATCATCGATCCGGCATCGACGTTGGTGTTCGAACGCGAGCCAGCTGCTGACGATGTCATGCAGCGACCGCCCCGGTCACCTTCCCGACGGCTGCTCGATGCACGGACCCTCTTCGGCAGTCTCGGCCAAGGCCTGACTGTATTCGCAGCGGTGGCGGCAATCTATGCGCTGGGGCGGGCTAGCGAAGTATCAGTCCCCCAACTGGCTGCGCTCTCGTTCACGGCACTGGTGGTTGGAAACCTGGGCCTGATCGTCGTCAATCGTGCTGGTGCCGCGCATAGTCGCTGGTGGCGGCAATCCAACCCTGCATTCTGGATAGTGACGCTTTCGGCGCTGGGTCTGTTGTTCCTGGTCACCCGCTTTGAGGGACTAGGACATCCATTCCGTTTCGCGCCGCCGCCGCTGGACCTGTCCCTGGTGGCGTTGTTGTTGCCCTTGCTGGTATTGGGTTTGATCGAAGGCTGGCGCGGAATGCGCGCCCGGAGGACGCAGGCTGGCGACGCAACAGCGCAAGCGCGCTAGTACCCGCTTGCAACGAGGTGCGCGCAGGCAGTGGCGATTTCTCCTTCCTCATCGACCTCGACACGCCAGATGCGGGTCGGGCTCGCGGGTGCGTCCAAACGTGCTGCTTGCCGATGGTTGGCGTCATTGTCCAACTGCATATCAAGCCAG
>JAKFDG010000344.1:0-6929 GCA_036677285.1 Pseudoxanthomonas sp. | reverse complement strand
TACAACCGGAAAGTGGCGCTAGAGCCGTTCCCATGCAGCTACCGGACCGGAGTACACGCGAAACAGGGGGTGGCATGCCGGCTTTGCAACGACGCGCCACCGATCAAAGCAGTCCTCGCTGCGCCTGGCCAGCTTGTCGAGCAGGTGTTGCCACTCATGGCCGACCTGGCCCGTGGTGGCGGCGATCGGTTCGAGGGTCCTGACCGGCCCGATCTTGCTTCGATCGAACGCGTATCCGCGTGATACCGCCTCGACGTATACGCCAGCGAGGTAGGCGTTGATTGCCAGGCGCGGACAAGGATGCGATCTGAAGCGATCGAGTTGCGGATGGTGGAGGTAGCCGCGTGTCTTCCCCCCCAGTACGGCCCGGGCCAACAGCGCCTCGCGCCACAGCGCAACCAGGCCCTGGGCATCCAGGTACTGGGGATGCAACGTCCACAGGCGCATGCCGCTGACGCCTAACGCGGCTTGGCCGGCAACGGGAACGGCGTCACCACTTTCTCGCCGGTGGTCGCATCGCGGATCACCGACTGGCCCTTGCGCTCCACTTCCTCGATGCGCACGATGCTCTGCATCGGCAGGTGCAATACCCTGGTCGCACCGAATTCATCGCGCAGCCGCTCTTCGGTCGGGTCCACGACCAGTCCGTCATGCAGGTCGAACACCAGTTCGCCGACCTCGGTGAAGCCCCACAAACTGCTTGCGGCGACATGCCGCCCGTACAGCTCGTAGACCTTGCCGTGGTTGAGGAAGGTGATCTTGTACAGGGTCTTGGCCATGCGCGAATTATAGGAGCGCGTGGGTGAGGTTTTGGTTTTTGGTGTTCGCTGGTTCGTAGTCGGCTCGTGAACAAGACCACTGAAAACCGAACACCAACTCAATACCCCTGCCGCTTCCGCAACCTGCGCGCGATGGCCGCGCGGACCAGCAGCGCGAACACGATCCCGAACAGGAAACCGGAGATGTGCGCCGACCATGCGACTGCGCCGAAAGCCGGGCCGATGTAGGCAAAGATCACCTGCAGCAGCGCCCAGATCCCGATCAGCAGCGAAGCCGGGGCCTTCACGAACTCCAGGAACAGGCCCAGCGGCAACACCACCCCCAGCTTGGCGTTGGGGAACAACGCCAGGTAGGCCCCGATCACCGCCGAGACCGCGCCGCTGGCGCCGATGATCACCCGGTCCGGGGTGCCGATCGCCACCACCGCAGCCAGGTTGGAAACCGCACCGCCCAGCAGGAACAGGACCAGGAACCGCCACGGCCCCATGGTGCGTTCGGCCGGCAGGCCGAAGATCAGCAGGAAGACCAGGTTACCCAGCAGGTGCGCCCAATCCGCATGCAGGAACAACGCTGTCACCAGGCGCAGGGCGCTGCCGTCGCGCAGCGCCGCCAGCCAGTCCCGGGGCAGGGACAGGCCGCCGGACAGCGCGCCCCAGTCCAGCAGCAGGCTGCGATGGGCCGAATCGGTTCGCATCGTGGTCCAGAGGAAGGCCAGCCACAACACGGTGAACAGCACGGGGGTCGCCCAGCGCAACGCCGGTTTCTTGCGGGAGGGTAGGGATACAAACATCAGGGGGAGGCAGGTTGGGAGGAAGACATGGCCGGGGGTTGCCGCTGAAGCTGCACGAGGCTGGCGGACACCTTACGGCTTCGCCGCGCCGAACCCAAACCCACCCAGACCGGGATCCAATCGTTAGTAAGCGGTTAATCAGCCCTGTATAGTTGCATACGGCGTCGTACTGTCGGGAGGGGCTTCCGGCGCATGGCTTCGGCGAAACGCATCGCGCGCGCCGTGCACGACCCAGACGAGTTTTCCCACGTCCTCCGGAGACATTTCATGCAGTACGCAAACAGCATCATTCGAATTTCAGCCTTGGCGCTGGCTGTGGCCGGTGCCCTGGCGACCGGCAATGCCCACGCCGAGGGCTTCCACCTGAAGGAAAACAGCATCAAGGCGCAGGGCCGCTCCAACGCGGGCTCCGCCTCGGCCAAGGATGACGCCTCGGTGGTGGTCAACAACCCGGCGGTCATGTCCACCTTCACCGAGACCACGGTGCAAAGCGACCTGTCGGTCATCGACCTGTCCTTCGAGTTCGAAGGCGGCGGCTATGACGGCTTCGGCAATCCCCTGACCGGCGGCGATGGCGGCGACGCCGGTGGCCTCAACGTGGTGCCCGCCGCGTCCTTCATCAAGCCCCTGGAAGGCGCTTTCGAAGGCCTGACCGTGGGCATGATGCTCAGCGCCCCGTTCGGCCTGAAGACCGAATACGACGATGGCTGGGTCGGCCGTTACCACGCGCTGGAATCGGACGTGAAGGTCATCGACCTGACCTTCTCCGCGTCGGTCAACCTCGGCGACAAGCTGTCGGTGGGTGCGGGCCTGTTCGTCGAGCGCGCCGAAGTGACCCTGACCAACGCCATCGATTTCGGCTCGGCCGCCTGCCAGGGCGCCGCCGACCTCGGCCTGCCCTGTTCGGTGCTGGGAGCCATCGGTTTCCCGGGCATCGCGCCGCAGATGAACGACGGCAAGATCAGCATCGAAGGCAACGACACCAATATCGGCTGGATCGCCGGCATCAACTTCCGGCCGACGGAGAACCTGTCGATCGGTTACTCGCACCGTTCCGAGGTCGACCACGAAATCGCGGGCGACGCCGATTTCACCGTCCCCGGCAGCAACACGGCGGGTTCCCCGGGCGATATCGTGCGCCTGCTTGGCGCGCTGGCTCCGGGCCAGTTCCAGGACGGCCCGGGCGGAGCCAAGCTGACCCTGCCGAGCATCGACACCTACAGCGTGACCTGGCAGGTCAACGACAAGCTGGCGCTGATGGCCGAACACCAGCGCACCGACTGGCAGTCGCTGCAGGAGGTGCGCATCACCTTCGAAAATCCCGCGCAGGAGGATTCGGCGGAAGACTACAAGTGGGAGCACGCCAACTTCTATTCGCTGGGCGGCGACTACAAGCTCAACGACCGGCTGACCCTGCGCGCGGGCGTGGGTCGGGACGAGGCGCCGGTCAGCCGACCGTACCGCACCCCGCGCCTGCCGGACCAGGATCGCTACTTCTATTCGCTGGGCTTCACCTGGGACTGGAGCGAACATCTGTCGGTGAGCGGCAGCTTCACCAACATCCAGCTCATCAACACTCCGGAAGTGGAAATCGTGTCCGAGGGCAGCGGCCAGGGCGCATTGCTCGCCGGCGACTTTGACGGCGGCGCCAACATCTACGGCTTCTCGGCGCAGTACCGGTTCTGATCGCAGGCTGCATTGCCTGCCGCGAACGAAAAACCCCGCTATGGCGGGGTTTTTTCATGGGCATGCGCAGCGCTGGCTTCAGGCCTGCAGCAGGCGCGTTTCCACCCGATTCCGGCCCAACCGCTTGGCCTCGTACAGCGCCTCGTCGGCGATCCGCATCAACATGGGGAATGCCGGGCGCTCCAGTGATGAACCCACGCCCACGCTGACCGTCACCGGTACCGGCGCCCCGTTGGCCGTGAGTTCCAGCGCAGCCACCTGCACGCGGATGCGTTCGGCCATGCGCGATGCGCTGTCCGGCGAGCTGTCCGGCAGCACGACCACGAATTCCTCGCCGCCGACCCGTGCGAACAGATCGTCGCCGCGGACGCAACCACGCACGGCGTCGGAGAAGCGTTGCAGCACCAGGTCGCCGGTCTCGTGCCCGTGGCGGTCGTTGATCGCCTTGAAATGATCCAGGTCCAGGGCGATCACCGCCAGGCCCGTGCCGGCGGGTCGGGGTTCCACGCGGGCGCGCAGTTCGCTGTTGAGGCCGCGGCGGTTCAAGGCGCCGGTGAGGGGATCGAACAGCGCGCTCAGGCGCAGGGATTCGCTGGCCCGGAAACTGGTCAGCATCAGCATGCAGAAGTTGAGCATGAACCAGATCGACAGGTCGGCATTCACCCATGCCTGGTTGGGGCCGTAGCGCCCGGTCAGCGCGTTGATCAGGTCCGAACCGTAGAGCACGAACAGGGCGCTGCAACCGAACATCATCAGCCGTGCCGGCACCCGGTCGGGCGGGGTGTCCAACTGCCGCAGGTGCCACACGACGACCAGCAACACGATCACCTCGGCCGCGCTCATCGCCGCGCCCTGGGCATCGACCGTGCCCCAGAAGACCCAGCCCACCAACGAAAAAGCGCCGCACAGCGGCAGCAGCGACAGTTCCCAGGCCGTCAGCGCGCGCTGGCGGACGAACTGCATGATCGACAGCGCCAACCCGGCCACGCCGGTGCAGGCCAGCAGGCCGCCGATGCCGGCCATCCAGTACGCGGATTGCAGGTCGCCGGAGCGCTCCAGCTCCTGGCTGGTGCCGTCGAGCATGGCCGCACCGAACGAATACACCAGGTGGGCCACGCCCCAGGTGGTGATGCCGCGCAATCCGCGCGAGATCCGTTGCACATACCAGAACAGCCCCAGCAGCACGACCGCCAGGGCGCAGTCGCTGAGCAGGAGATTGTAGAAGTCGGTGGTCATGGCCACCGATAGTATCGGTCCTGGCGACCCTGGCATCAGGGTCATTACTCACAGAAACCCGCTTCCCTTTATTCCGTCGAACCCGTAGGGCGGGTCTTGACCCGCCGTCCCGGAATTTCGCGAGCGCTTAGGGCTATTCGCCCAGGGTCAGCAGCGAGGCGTTGCCGCCGGCGGCGGTGGTATTGACCGTCACCGTCTTCTCGGTGGCGAAGCGCGGCAGGTAGTGCGGACCGCCGGCCTTGGGGCCGGTGCCGGACAGGCCCTGGCCGCCGAACGGCTGGACCCCGACCACCGCGCCAATCTGGTTGCGGTTGACGTAGACGTTGCCGACCTTCACCCGGGCGGCGATGCGGTCGATGGTCTCGTCGATGCGCGAATGCACGCCCAGGGTCAGGCCGTAGCCGGTGGCGTTGATCGCGTCGATGACCTTGTCCAGGTCCTCGCCCTTCCAGCGCACCACGTGCAGCGCCGGGCCGAACACTTCCTTCGTTAACTGGTCCAGCGATTGCAGTTCCCAGACGCCGGGGGCGAAGAAGGTGCCATGCGCCACCGAGGAATCGGTATGCGCGCGCTTGATCAGCCGCGCTTCCTTGTCCATGCGCGCGGCATGGTCGACGAGGATCTGCAACGCGTCGGCATCGATTACCGGGCCCACGTCGGTGGACAGCAGGCCGGGATCGCCGACCTTCAGTTCATCCATTGCGCCGGCGAGCATGGTCATGACCTTGTCGGCGATGTCGTCCTGCACGAACAGCACGCGCGCGGCCGAGCAGCGCTGGCCGGCGGAGGTGAAGGCGGAACCCAACGCGTCCTTGACCAGTTGTTCCGGCAACGCCGAGGAGTCGGCGATGAAGGCGTTCTGGCCACCGGTCTCGGCGATCAGCACGCCGATGGCGGCGTCACGCGCGGCCATCGCGCGGTTGATCGCGCGCGCGGTTTCGGTGGAACCGGTGAAGGCCACGCCGGCCACGCGCGGATCGCGGGTCAGCGCCGCGCCGACCGTGGCGCCATCGCCGGGCAGGAACTGGACCACGCTCTCCGGGACCCCGGCCTCGTGCAGCAGCTTCACCGCGGCGTGGCCGATCAGGGTGGTCTGCTCCGCAGGCTTCGCGATCACGCTGTTGCCGGCGGCGAGCGCGGCGCCGACCTGGCCAAGGAAGATCGCCAGCGGGAAATTCCACGGGCTGATGCACACGAACACGCCGCGCCCATGCAACTGCAGTTCGTTGGATTCGCCGGTCGGGCCGGGCAGTTTTTCCGGGGCGCCGAACGAGGCGCGCGCCTGGGCCGCGTAATAGCGCAGGAAATCCACCGCCTCGCGCACTTCGGCCACGCCGTCGGGGATGGTCTTGCCGGCTTCCTTCACGCACAGGGCGATGAATTCGGGCATGCGCTGTTCCAGCAGTCTGGCGGCGTGCTCGAGGATGGTCGCGCGGCCCGCGGCGGGGGTGCGGTCCCAGGCCGGCTGCGCGGCGACCGCGTTGTGCAACGCCTTCTCGACGATGGCGCTGTCGGCGGCATGCCATTCGCCCACGGCGTGGCGGCGGTCGGCGGGATTGGTCACCGGCAGCGCGCGCGTGGACAGCACCGCGCCCGGCACCAGCGGCGCGGCGCGCCAGCCGTGCGCGCCGGCTTTTTCGACGGCGGCATTGACCTGTTCGGCGAGCGCGCGCAGTTCCTGATCGTTGGCGAGGTTGGCGCCCATGGAGTTGTTCCTGTCGGTGCTTTGAATCGGAGCGGCCTGGTTCCTGAAAAGGTCCACCGGCAGCGGGATCCGCGGATGCGGAATGGAGTCGAACGCGGACACGGTGTCCACCGGATCGCGGATCAGGTCCTCGATCGCCACGTTCTCGTCGGTGATGCGGTTGACGAAGCTGGAATTGGCGCCGTTCTCCAGCAGGCGGCGCACCAGGTACGGGAGCAGGTCCTCGTGCGAACCGACCGGCGCGTACACGCGGCACGGCACGCCGAGGCGATCGGCCGGGATCACTTCGGCGTACAGGTCGTCGCCCATGCCGTGCAGCTTCTGGTGTTCGTACTCGCGGCCCTGGGCGATGGCCCGGATCGCGGCGATGGTCTGCGCATTGTGGGTGGCGAACATCGGGTACAACGCGTTGCCGTGGTCGAACATGCGCCGCGCATTGGCCAGGTAGGACACGTCGGTGTTCGGCTTGCGGGTGAACACCGGGTAGCCCGGATGGCCGTCGATCTGCGCGCGCTTCACTTCCGCGTCCCAGTACGCGCCCTTGACCAGGCGCACCGGCATGCGCCGGCCGACGCGGCCGGCCAGGTCGGCGAGGAAATCGATCACGTACGGGGTGCGCTTCTGGTAGGCCTGCACGGCCAGGCCGTAGCCTTCCCAGCCATCCAGCGACTTGTCGGAGAAGGTCGCCTCGATCAGGTCCAGCGACAGCTCCAGGCGGTCGGCTTCCTCGGC
>JAKFDG010000343.1:0-4389 GCA_036677285.1 Pseudoxanthomonas sp. | reverse complement strand
CAGCCAGTGGTCGACCAGCAGGAACGCGAACAGCGCCATCAGGTAGACCACCGAATAGTTGAACACGCGCATGGCGAAGAATTCGTCAGGCGGATCCAGCAGTTTCCACGCGTACCACAGGAACACCGCGCCGAGCACCAGCGCGCCGCCGAGGTAGAACATGCCACTCATGCCGGTGGCCCAGGGCAGCACCGTCACCAGCAGCAGCAGCACCGTGTAGAACAGGATCTGCCAGCGCGTGTAGACCACGCCGTGGGTCACCGGCAGCATCGGGATCAAGGCGCGCGCATAGTCCTCCCGGCGGAAGATCGCCAGCGCCCAGAAATGCGGCGGGGTCCACACGAAGATGATCAGCACCAGCAGCAGCGCGTGCGGATGCACGCCCCAGGGTTCCACCCAGCCGCTCACCGCGGCCCAGCCGAGCATCGGCGGCGCGGCGCCGGCGATGCCGCCGATGACGATGTTCTGCGGCGTGGCGCGTTTCAGGTACCCGGTATAGATGATCGCGTATCCGATCAGCGAGGCGAAGGTGAGCGCGGCGGTCAACGGATTCACCAGCGCGATCAGCAGGGTCATCGACGCTGCGCCCAGGAACACCGCGAACGCCAACACCTGCGCCGGCTTCAATGCGCCGGTGGCCAGCGGCCGGTTGGCGGTGCGCGCCATGACCTTGTCGATACGCTGGTCGATCAGGTGGTTGATCGCCGCCGCCGAAGCCGCCGCCAGCCAGATGCCGAGCAGGCCGAACACCGTTTCGCGCCATGGCGGCAATCCCGGCACGGCCAGGAACATGCCGACCAGCGCGGTGAACGCGATCAGCGCCACCACGCGTGGCTTGGTCAGTTCCCAATAGGAGTGGAAGGGAATCGACATGGCTATTCGGGCTTGCGCAACCGTGCCAGCAACGACACCAGCACGAACAACAGCAGCGCGGCGCCGGCGTTGTGCGCGACCGCGACGTGCAGCGGCAGCGCCAGCTTGACGTTGAGGATGCCCAGCGCGACCTGGGCGACCACCAGCAACACCAGCGTCGCGGCCCAACCGCGCATGCCCGGGGTACGCAGCAGACGTGCGCCGAACCCCAGCAGATAGACGGACAACACCAGGGCGACGATGCGGTGCGCCATCTGGATGGCGATGCGTGAGGCGCCGTCGAGCACGCCGCCTTCGTAGTCCACGCCCACGCCGCGCCAGAGCACGAAGCCTTCGCGGAAATCATTCGGCGGCCACCACCGGCCCACGCACTTGGGGAAATTGTCCGCGGACCAGCTGCCCGCGCCGCACGACAACGCCGCGTAGTTGGCGCTGACCCAGCCGCCTAGCGCGACCTGCAGGCCCAGCAGCACCAGCCCGAAGATCACCCAGCGCCGCAGCGTCCCGGCTTCGACCAGGCGGATCGGATAATCGATGGCGCGCCACGCCATCCATGTCAGCAGCGAGAAGGTCAGCAGGCCACCGAGCAGGTGGCCCATGACCACGATCGGTTTCAGCAGCCAGGTCACCGTCCACATGCCGAGCAGGGCCTGGAAGATGATCACCGCCAGGGTAAGCACAGCGACGCGGGCGAGATCGAGATTGGACCAGCGCAATGCCGCGAACAACAGGATCGCTTCGCCGAGCAGGGCCAGCGCCGAGGCGGCGGCATGCTCGCCACGCATGTACAGCGGAATCGCCGCGGCCACCAAGGCCGACGCCGCGAGTATCTGGGCGAGCCCGGAACCCCGTTTGCGTGAGGCGAGCATCGCCAGCAACAGCACCAGCAAGCCCAGCGAACCGGCCAGCATCCGGTGCACCTGCTCGCGCCAGGCCTTGTGCGTCTCGAACGGACGGATCGCACTGGCGGCGTGATCGCTCACTTCATTCGCAGCCTGCGGCCACGCCGCGCGGCCGTAGCAGGTCGGCCAGTCCGGGCAACTCAGGCCCGCATCGGACAGGCGCACGAAAGCGCCGAACACCACCACGCACAAGGTCAGGGCGACGGCAAGCCAGGCGAAACGATGGAAGTGCCGGTATACGGCAGGGCGAGCGATCAGGTTCATCAGATCAGCTTCAGCAGTTTGGAAACATCGGTGCGGATGAAGCCCGGATCGGTGCCCGGCGCATAGCGCAGGATGACGAAGCCATTGGGATCGATCACGTACACCGGCACGCCCGCAGGATCCTTGGCTCGCGGCAATGCGGCAAGGAAGTCGGCCGTGGGTTGCAGGACGCGCAGCGATTCGGTCTTCGGCGCGCCGGCTGGCGGCTGGCCGACCCACAGGATCTCCACTTCGTCGGCGTGGTTGCCGAACAGGCGCCAGACCTTGTCCAGGTCCTGCGCCAGTTTCAGGCAGGCCGTGGTGCAACCCGCGGGCGGCGCCACGACGATCCGCCAGGTGCGGTCGGCCGGATTCCACGGGTAATCGCCACCGTCCGCGAGCCTGGGCACTATCGCGCGCGCATCGATCGCCGGCTGGAACATTTCGCCATGCACCTTGGTGCCCTGTGGCTGCCAGCCACTGAAACGCAGGATGCCGGCGCCGAAGATGCTGCCGAAGAACAACAGGAAGATCAGGACCAGCGTCCAGCGCCCGCGACGGACCTGGGCAGGAGGGGGATTGTCGGAAGTCATGCCCGGTATTTTCTCATGCGCGGCCGCTCAACGCCGCCGGCGGCGCAGGGTCAGCGTCAGCGTGGTGATCAACACCGCCAGCGCCAGGCCGAACCATTGCACCGCATAGCCGAGGTGGCGTTCGGGCGGCAAGGTGTTGGGCAGTATGTCCAGGTCGCGGACATAGCCGAGCTTGAGGGCGGGATCCAGCTTCAACACGCGCGGCGCAAGTGCCGGCAGGTTCAACGCCTTGGAGAACACCGCCTGCTCCAGGCCGATGGTCAGCAGGTTGCCATCCGACTGCGGGGTCGCCACGGTGGCGGCAATGCCGGCGGACGGCGGCGGCGCGAGCAGTCCCGCGACGTGCGCCGAACCAGGCGGTGTTTCGATCCTGGGGAGACGACGGTCGCCAGGCAGCGGCAACCAGCCGAGTTCGACCAGGAGTGGCGCCGAACCGGAAGCGGGCTGGAAAGCGCGATACACGCGGATGCCGGGGCGGCCCTCGCGGGTCTGGTTGTCCAGGAGGACTGCAGGCGCATCGATGAACCTGCCTTCGCCTGCGGCCCAGTCATAGGCCCGGGTGCGGGAGCGATCCGCGGCCGCCGACAACGGCAAGGGTTCGCGTTCGGACAGCACCCGTTGCGCCGCCGCGAGCATTTCCTCCTTTTGCTGCGCTCGGCCCAGTTGCCATACCCCCAAGCTGGAAAACAGCACGATCGCCGGCAATGCCAGCGCCCAGCCGAACAGCTTCCCGGTGGGCCGGCTCATGCCAGCGGCCGCCGCGGCTGCGATAATGCGAGCAGAACGTCGGCCGGAACCCCCATGAACGACTCGCTGAAAACCCTGCTGATCATCGCGTTCCTGATCCTGATCCTGTGGAACCTGGGCGCCGGACTGTATTACCTGCTGGTCGACAAGAGCCAGAGCAAGCGTACCGTCAATGCGCTGACTCGGCGCATCGGCCTGTCGGTGCTGCTGATCCTGCTGGTCGCGCTGGGCATCTACACCGGCGTGATCAAACCGCACGGCATCGGTGGCTGATCCGGCGACCGGCTGATGCTACTGCCGATACGAATCGGGCCGGCAATGCCGGCCCGATTCTTTTTCCTGATGCACTTGGTCTAGAGCACGTAGACGAACAGGAACAGGCCCAGCCAGACCACGTCGACGAAGTGCCAGTACCAGGCCACGGCCTCGAAGGCGAAGTGGTTGTCCTTGCTGAAATGGCCACGGGCCACGCGCAGCCAGATGATCGCCAGCATGATCGTGCCCAGGGTCACGTGCGCGCCGTGGAAGCCGGTCAGCATGAAGAAAGTGGAACCGTAGATGCCCGAACCCAGGGTCAGGTTCAATTCCTTGTAGGCGTGGATGTACTCCTCGGCCTGGAAGAACAGGAACATCGCGCCCAGCAGCACGGTCAGGCCCAGCCAGATCAGCACCTGCTTGCGGTTGGCGGCCTTCAGTGCATGGTGGGCGATGGTGATGGTCACGCCCGAACTCAGCAGGATCAGGGTGTTGAGCAGCGGCAGGCCCCACGCCGGGATGGTCTGGAATGCGCCGCCCACCTGGGCCGGACCAGCGGTCGGCCAGGCGTTGCTGAAACCTTCCCACAGCAGGCTGTTGGTCATCACCCCGTCGCCTTCGCCGCCCAGCCACGGCAGCGCCAGGTTGCGGGCGTAGAACAACGCGCCGAAGAACGCGGCGAAGAACATCACCTCGGAGAAGATGAACCACACCATCCCCATCCGGAACGACACGTCCACCTGCTTGTTGTAGTGGCCGCGGATCGATTCGCGGAT
>JAKFDG010000342.1:0-7973 GCA_036677285.1 Pseudoxanthomonas sp. | reverse complement strand
GGTCTGGTGATCTTCCGTACTTCGCAACACAAGCAGGCGGCGTGGAAGCTGATCGAATTCCTGTCGCGGCCGCAGATACAGCAGCGTTTCCACGCGTTGATCGGCGACCTGCCGCCGCGCCGCAGCACCTGGGCCTATCCGCAGCTGGCCAATGACGAATACGCCAAGGCCTTCCGCGACCAGCTGGAGCGCGTGAAACCGGCGCCCAAGGTGCTGGAGTGGGAACGCATTGTGCAGGAAATGCGCCTGGTCACCGAGCGCGTGGTGCGTGGGGGCGAACTCCAGGACAAGGCGGTGAGCGACCTGGATGCGCGCGTAGACCAGATACTGGAGAAACGCCGCTGGATGTACGAACGCGATCATCCCGCCGCGACTGAAGGGGCACAGCCATGAGGCGGCCTTCGCTGGCGGGTTGGGTCTTCGTTGGGCCCGCCTTGATCGTCATTGGCGTGTTCTTCGGCCTGCCGGTACTGGCGGCGCTGGCCTTGAGCCTGACGGATTTCGATCTGTACGCGTTGGCGGATTCGCATAACCTGCGCTTCGTCGCCTTCGGCAATTACATCGAGCTGTTGCAGACGCCGATGTTCTGGAAATCATTGTGGAACACCACATACTTCGTCATCGTCGGCGTGCCGTTGTCGATCGCGGTTTCGCTTGGCGCGGCGATGTTGTTGAATGCGCCGGTGGCGCGCTTCAAGGCGTTGTTCCGCACGGCATTGTTCGCACCGGTGGTGACTACGCTGGTGGCGGTGGCGGTCATCTGGCGTTACCTGTTCCACACCAGCTACGGCCTGGTGAACTGGGCGCTGGGACATTTCGGCATCGGGCCAGTGGACTGGCTGGGCGACCCACGCTGGGCCATGCCCACCATCATGCTGTTCGCGGTGTGGAAGAACTTCGGCTACAACATGGTGATCTTCCTGGCCGGTCTGCAGGCGATCCCGCAGGACCTGTACGAGGCCGCGCGCATCGACGGCGCGTCGAAGTGGCGGCAGTTCCTGCACATCACCCTGCCGATGCTGGGGCCGGTGCTGCTGGTGGTGGGCGTGATCACCATATCCGGGTACTTCCAGCTGTTCGCCGAGCCTTACGTGATGACCCGCGGCGATCCACTGCAGAGCACGGTCAGCGTGCTGTATTTCATGTTCGAGGAAGGTTTCAAGTGGTGGAACCTGGGACGCGCCTCGGCGGTGGCATTCCTGCTGTTCCTGATCATCCTGGCGGTGACCACTCTGATGCTGCGTTTCGGGCGCAGGAAGGGGCTGGTATGAGCCGGGAAGTGGGCGGTTCGCGCTGGAATGCGCCGCTGGTCAACGGCGCGCTATTGGTGCTCGCGCTGGTCAGCCTGGCGCCGCTGCTGTGGATGGCGTCGGTGTCGTTCATGCCCACCGGCGAAGCCAGCCACTTCCCCCCGCCATTGCTGCCGTCCGGCGCCACCCTGGCCAACTATCGCGAACTGTTCGCCCGCACCGGCATGGCGCGCAATTTCGGCAACAGCCTGCTCGTGTCGGTTGCGATCACCCTGGGCTCGCTGCTGGTCAACACCCTTGCCGGCTATGCCTTCGCCAAGCTGCGTTTCGCCGGCAAGGAGCGCATTTTCCAGATATTGCTGGCGGCGCTGGTAATCCCGGCACAGGTGGCGATGCTGCCGCTGTTCCTGATGATGAAGCAGCTGGGGCTGGTCAACAGTTTCGGTGGCGTGATCGTACCGGCACTGGCCACGGTGTTCGGCATTTTCCTGGTCCGGCAGTACGCGCGCAGCATCCCCGATGAACTGCTGGAAGCCGCGCGCATCGATGGTGCGGGAGAGCTGCGCATCTTTTTCCAGATTGTCCTGCCCATGCTCAAGCCGGTGCTGGTGACGCTGGCCATCTTCACCTTCATGGCGGCGTGGAACGACTTCATGTGGCCGTTGATCGTGTTGACCGATCAGGACCATTACACCTTGCCAGTGGCGCTGGCTTCGCTTTCGCGGGAGCACATCATGGACGTGGAGATGATGATGGCCGGTGCGGTGGTGACGGTGTTGCCGGTGCTGCTGCTGTTCCTGCTGCTGCAGCGATACTACATTCAGGGCTTGTTGCTGGGGAGCGTGAAGGGATGAGAGTGCCGGACTTCTTCCGCTCGTCATTCCCGCGAAGGCGGGAATCGCTCTTCCTGAGTAATCGTGTTGACGAAGACTGCGAGTCGCGAGTGAAGCCAGAAGCCGGAGCGATTCCCGCCTTCGCGGGAATGACGAGCAAGAGCAGAGGCGCTGGATTCATGGTGTACCTGTTTCTGGCGACTGCTGCGCAAGCCGAGGAAACCCGGGTACTCGACTCATTCGATGATCCGGCGTCATGGCGTGTGGTCACTTCCAATCAGGTCAGTGGCAAACTGCGCCAAGTCGAAGGCGTGCGTGGCAAAGCGTTGTGCCTGGACTACAATTTCAACGGCGTATCCGGCTATGCCGGAATCCAGCGCGACCTGCCGCTTGAATATCCGCAGAACTACCGGTTCGGCTTCCAGCTGCGTGGCGATTCGCCGAAGAACGATCTCCAGTTCAAGCTCACCGACGCCAGTGGCGACAATGTGTGGTGGGTCAACAAACCCAAGTACGATTTCCCGCACGAGTGGACCGAGGTCCGCCACAAGCAGCGGCATATCGGCAAGGCATGGGGACCCGGCGCCGATCCGGTGCTGCGGAAAAGCGCCAGGCTCGAGTACACGATCTACAACAACGACGGCGGCAAGGGCTCGGTGTGTTTCGATGAACTCGTTTTCTCGCCGCTTGCGGCGGATGACGGATCGCCCCTGAGGGCGACGGCAAGTGCATCGGTCGCGCTGCCCGCTGGGCCGGCGCGCAATGCCGTCGACGGCGACCCGGCTACGGCCTGGCATGCGGATTTCGGTGCGGAGGTGGACCCGCAATTGACCCTGGATCTGGGCAAGTCCCGCGAGTTCGGTGGCCTGACCTTGCAGTGGCAGGCAGGCGAGCATGCCTCCAGCTACCTGGTCCAGTTATCCGGCGACGGGCAACAATGGCGCGATATACGCACGGTAGTCGCCGGCAACGGTGGCACGGACTACCTGGCGCTGCCCGAGTCGGAAGCGCGCTACATCAGGCTGCTGATCGATGACGGTCCCACTTCCTCGTTCGGGTTGGCCGAAGCGCAGGTCCAGCCGCTGGAGTTCGCCGCCACTGCGAATGACTTCATCAAGTCCGTCGCCAAAGGATCGCCCAAGGGCTGGTATCCGCGAGGCTTCACCGGTGAACAACCCTACTGGACCATCGTCGGCGTCGATGGTGGAACCGAGCAGGGGTTGATTGGCGAGGATGGCGCGGTCGAGGTGGCCAAGGGTGGCTTCAGCATCGAGCCGTTCGTGGTCAGCGATGGCGAGCTGGTGACCTGGGCGGATGTCGAATCGAAACAGTCGCTGCAGGATGGCTACCTGCCCATCCCCAGCGTGGATTGGCGGCATGACGACCTCGCCCTGCGCGTCACTGCCTTCGCCAGCGCATCTGTCAAAGGCGATGGTTCGCAGCTGCATGCCCGCTACCGGTTGACCAACAATACTGCTGCGCCCCGTGACTACACGCTGGCGCTCGTCCTGCAACCCTTCCAGGTCAATCCGCCCAGCCAGTTCCTCAATACCGTGGGCGGTGTCAGCCGGATCGAATCGCTGTCGTTCGACCGGGGCATCGCCTCGGTGAACGGGGAGCCACGGGTGTACGCGACGAATTCCCCGGACGCCACGTTCGCGACGACGTTCGAATCGGGGATGGCGGTTTCGCACCTTGCCGAAGCGATGCTCCCGCAGAAGACCCGGGTCGACGACGGGACCGGCTTTGCCTCGGGCGCGATGCTGTACCGGATGCGTCTTGCGCCGGGTGAATCGAAAACGGTCGACCTGGCGATTCCGTTGGAAGGCCGCGTCTTCTGCAAAGGAGATGCCTGCGACGCGGAGGCCATGCAGCGGATAACCGCGGAGGATTGGCGGACCAGGCTGGACCGTGTTCGTATCACCGTGCCCAAGCAGGGCCAGGCTCTGGTGGACACCCTGCGTACCGCGACCGCGCACATGCTGATTTCCCGCATCGGTCCACGCCTGCAGCCGGGCACGCGATCGTATGGCCGCAGCTGGATCCGCGACGGCGCGATGATTTCCGAAGGCCTGCTGCGCATGGGTCGCGAAGACGTCGTCCGCGACTACGTCGATTTCTACGCGCCTTACCAGTTCGACAACGGCATGGTGCCCTGCTGCGTGGACGACCGGGGCAGCGACCCGGTGCCGGAGAACGACAGCCATGGCGAACTGATCTTCAACATCGCCGAGCTGTATCGCTACGACGGCGACAAGGCCTTCCTGGAAAAAATGTGGCCGCATGTGCTTGGCGCCTACACCTACATGGAGGAGCTGCGGCTAAGTGAACGCACCGAAGCCAACCGCGCGCTCAATCCCGCGTTCTACGGGATGATGCCGGTGTCGATCAGCCACGAAGGCTATTCGGCCAAGCCCATGCATTCCTACTGGGACAATTTCTGGGCGCTGCGCGGTTACAAGGATGCGGTGGACGTGGCGCAATGGCTGGGCAAAGCCGCGGATGCCAGGCGTTTTGCAGCCTCGCGTGACCAGTTCCGCGAAGATCTGTACGACTCGTTGCGCGAAGCCGCCAAGTCGCACGCCATCGACTTCCTGCCGGGAGCGGCGGAGCTCGGCGATTTCGACGCAACCTCCACGACCATTGCGCTGGCGCCGGGCGGGGAGCAGGGCAGGCTGCCCGCCGACCTGCTGGAGAACACCTTCGAACGCTACTGGCGTGAATTCGAACAGCGCCGGGACGGCAAGCGCGAGTGGAAGGACTACACCCCGTACGAATGGCGCAACGTCGCTGCGTTCGTGCGCCTGGGTTGGCGCGAGCGCGCCTGGGAAGCGGTCCAGTTCTTCTTCAAGGATCGCGCGCCACAGCCCTGGAACCAGTGGGCGGAAGTGGTGTCGCGCACGCCGCGCAATCCGTTCTTCGTCGGTGACCTGCCGCATGCCTGGGTCGGTTCGGATTTCGTGCGCTCGGCGCTGGACATGTTCGCCTACACGCGCGAGATCGACGACAGCATCGTGCTGGCGGCGGGTATCCCGATCGATTGGCTGGACGGCGAGGGCATCACGATCCGTGATCTGCGCACCCCGAACGGAAAGCTGGGCTATTCCCTGCGGCACGTGCAGGGCGAAGTCAGGCTGGACCTCGACCCTGGCCTGCGGCTTCCGGCGGGCGGCCTGGTGCTGCCATGGCCGTATGCGACCCGCCCGGGCGCGACCCGCGTCAACGGCGCGCCGGCGGATTGGGAAAAGGGCGAATTGCGCATCACCGCGCTGCCGGCCAGAGTGGTGATCGAAGCTCCTTGATCCGAGGGGAGTACAGTGCGCGACGACGGATTCCACCGTCCATTCGCTCGCCATGCCCGACCCGGATCGATCCGCCACACCGCTGTGGCCGCTGCCACTCTCGATCGCACTGCTGTTCCTGGGGGCGGTGCACCTGGCATGGTGGCTGTCGCTCCAGGCTGGCTACATTCCCGCCTGCATGCCGTATTGGGATGGTTGCGTGTCGATCAGCCGAGCGGCGCGCCATGGGCTGGGCAACCATCTGTTCCGGCTGGCGATACTGCCTTGCGCGCTGCTGCACCTGTTGAACTGGTGGGTGGCCCGTGCGTGGTTGAGCGAGCCAGGCCACGAACGCGATGCAGGGACCGCCACGATGCTCGTGCTGGGCGCGTTGTCCGCACTCGCATTGGCTGTCTACGCGACCTTCCTGGGCACTGAAGGCGAGACCTACCGTTTCCTGCGCCGCTACGGGGTGACCGTGTATTTCGGTTGCGGCTACCTGGCGCAGCTGCTGTTCCTGCGCCTGGCGAAGCGGCGAGAAAGACTGACGCCAGGGATCGGCAGCGCCATGCTGGCCGTCTGCGCAGCGATGCTGGCGCTGGGGCTGGCCAATGTCGTCGCCGGCGCGACGCTGGCGGATCCGGCGCTCAGGGATCGCTGGGAGAACGCGCTCGAATGGCAGCTTGGCCTACTGCTGGTGGCCTGGTTCGTGCTGCTGGCGATCCTGTGGAGACGCGAGCGCTTTGCGATGCTGCTGTTGCGCTGACCCGCGTCGGTCAGGGGATCAGCCGCGGACCTGTTTGACGATGGCTGCGGCCCTGGCCGAGCTCTTGCTGACCATGTCCCATTCGCCCGCTTCCAGCCAGGGCTTGGGCACCATCCAGGAACCGCCGACGCAGACCACGTTGGGCTGTGAGAGGTAATCGGCGGCGTTGTCTTCGGTGATGCCGCCGGTGGGGCAGATCTTCAGGTCGGACAGCGGACCGGCCAGGCCTTTCAGCATCGCCAGGCCGCCGACCGCGCTGGCCGGGAACAACTTGCACACGCGGAATCCCCGCGCCATCAAAGACAGCAGTTCGGTCGGAGTGGCCGCGCCGGGAACCGCCGGGATTGGTGCCTTCGCCAGCGCGTCGGCCATGTCCGACGGTGTGCCCGGAGTGACGAGGAAGTCGGCGCCGGCTGCGATCGACTGCTCCATCTGTTCGATGGTCAGCACGGTGCCCGCGCCGATCACGATATCCGGCAGTTCCTTCTTAAGCATCGCCAATGCTTCCATCGCCACCGGCGTGCGCAGGGTCAGTTCGATCGCCGGCAGTCCGCCTTTCAACAGGGCCGCGGAGACCTTGCGTGCTTCCTCCAGCGTGTGGACGGTCACGACCGGCAGGATGCCCGCGGCGCGGAGGAGTTGTTCGGCCTTGATCTGGTGTTGAGCGATGCTCATGTCGGGTCCCGTGTTCGTGCCTGCTCAGGCGTCCTTGGCTTCATGCGGCGCCGCGGCCGCGGCATGGTCATGCCCCAGCTCGTATTCCGCGTCGTAATCGTATTCCCAGCCGCCTTCCGGCGAGGGCGGGCCGCAGGAGATCGACAGCGCGCCCTGATCGGCGGGCGTCACCAGGGTGCGGCTCCATGCAAACAGGTTGCGGCCGAGGTCCTGGGCCGCCGGTGCGGTATTGGGGGCGTGGACGCGCGCATTCCATTCCTCTTTCGCGACCAGCACTTCCAGTGTGCCGGCCTGCGCATCCAGCCGCAGCATGTCGCCTTCGCGCAACTTGCCGATGGGGCCGCCGCGTGCGGCTTCAGGGGTGAGGTGGATGGCGGCTGGAATCTTGCCGGACGCGCCGGACAGGCGTCCGTCGGTGACCAGCGCCACGCGCCGGCCCTGGTTCTGCAGCAGGCCCAGCAGCGGCGCCAGCGAATGCAGTTCCGGCATGCCGTTGGCGCGCGGTCCCTGGTAGCGGACCACGGCGATGAAGTCCTGCGGCAATACCCCTGCCGCATGCAGCTTGTTGAGCGAACGCGGGTCGTCGACCACGACGGCTGGCGCTTCGATGCGGTGGTATTCCGGTTTCACCGCCGAGGTCTTGATCAATGAACGTCCCAGGTTGCCGCGCAACAGGCGCAGGCCGCCTTGGGGATCGAATGCGCGGCTGACCGGGCGCACCACCGCCTCATCGGCGCTTTGCGCGACCCCCGGCGTGTAATCCAGCTTGCCGTCGGTCAGGCGCGGTTCGTCGCAGAACGCACGCATGCCGCCGGCGACGATGGTGGCGATATCGCCATGCATCAGGCCCGCATCGATCAGTTCGCGGAACACGAACTGGGTGCCGCCCGCGGCGGCGAAGCGGTTCACGTCGGCTTCGCCGTTCGGGTACACGCGCGCCAGCAACGGCACGGTCTGCGAGATCAGGTCGATGTCGTCCCATGTGAGCAGGATGCCCGCGGCGCGGGCCACGGCCACCCAGTGGATGGTGTGGTTGGTGGAGCCGCCGGTGGCCATCAGCGCGGCCATGGCGTTGACGATGGCGCGCTCGTCGATGAGCCGCCCGATCGGTCGGTAATCGTTGCCCAGCGCGGTGATGCGCAGCGCGCGTTCGGTAGAAGCGCGGGTC
>JAKFDG010000341.1:0-5382 GCA_036677285.1 Pseudoxanthomonas sp. | reverse complement strand
GGGGCGGCACCGACAAGGTAGGGGAGGTCGGTCTCAAACAACGATTCTATGCGCGGGCCGTTGACGTCGTTGTGCACCAGCACCGCTTCCATCACCGGCGAATGGCCGAGGATCACGAACATCCGTCCCTGCGGACGCAGCCACTGCAGGAATTGTGACGGCAGGGCCGCGGCCGCGGCGGTCACGCAGATCGCATCGAAGCGGCGCTCGGTGGCGTAGTGCAGGGCGTCGGCGGTCTCGATGCGGACGTTGCCGCCATGGCCGCCGGCATCGAGTTGCGCGCGTGCGCGACCGGCGAGTGCGGGGTCGATTTCCAGGCTGACCACGTCGCGCGCCAGCGCGCTCATGCATGCCGCCAGGTAGCCGCTGCCGGTGCCGATCTCCAGCACGTCATCGCCCGGCTGCAGCAGCAGTGCCTGCAGGGTGCGGCCCTCGACGACCGGCTTCATCATCTTCTGGCCATTGCCCAGCGGGATTTCCACGTCGGCGTAGGCCAGCGCACGGTGCAATTGCGGCACGAACTTCTCGCGCGGCAGGGTCGCCAGCACGTCCAGCACGCGTGGATCCAGCACGTCCCACGGGCGGACTTGCTGCTCGACCATCATTTCGCGGACCTGGCTGTAATCGATTGTCATGGGTGGTTCATCCGACGCGGGGAGCCGCGCATTTTAGCGGCTCGGGGCGTGATTCTAGGGGGACAGCATCGCCGTTGTACTACACCGACACGCAGTGCCGGAAGTCACCGCGACCTCCGTCCCGGTGTCGCTGCCGACGGCTTCAACGCACCGCATACGCGCGCAGGAACATGTCCACGGTGGCTTCGATGTGCGCGGATACATCGCCGCGCTGCGGCCGGTCGCACAGGCCGCACATCATGCGCCCGTACAACTCGCCCTTGATCAGGGCGAAGAACTGTTCGCTGGCACGGGCCACGTCCGGAATCTCCATCTCGCCGGCGTCCACGCGCGCCTGCAGGAACGCGGCGAAGGCGATGTGGGTGCGTTGCGGGCCGGCTTCCCAGAACAGCTTGCGCAGCGGGTCGTCGGTCTGGCCGGGTGCGATCATCATGCGGTGGGTGCTGATCGCCTCGTCGCTGGTGATGAGGGCGAAGAAAGCAACGGCGATGGCCTTGAGCTGGGTGCGCCAAGGGCCTTTGGGCTGTTGCTGGAACAGGTCGTCGGGCAGCAGCTCCTCGCACTTGGCCCGCACGGCGGCGGCGAACAACGCCTCCTTGTCGCCGAAGTGGCTGTATACGGTGAGCTTGGAGACGCCGGCTTCGGCCGCGATCTGGTCCATGCTGGCGCCGGCGAAGCCCTCTCTGGCGAACAAGCGCTTGGCCGCCTCCAGGATGGCGGCGCGCTTGCCCAGGTCTTTCGGCCGGCCGGGGCCGGAGAGCCTCGGTACGGGCTTGGAAGGGGTGCTGATAGCGGTGTTGCGGGCCATATATCAATACTAGACTAATCGGTTCGATATTTATACTATACCGTCAAGTCCATTTATTGCTGAACCCTGGCGGAGCCACAGATTATGCATAGCGTGCGTTGGTACGGACTGATCGTCCTCGTGCTCGCCAGCCTCTCGGCTTGCGGGGGCGAAACCGAAACCACCGAGGTCGCACGCCCGGTGCTGGTGGTGCATCCCAGCGGCGGCGCGCAGGCCGCGCTTTTGGCCTATGCCGGTGAGGTGCGGGCCCGCGAAGAAAGCCCACTCTCGTTCCGCGTCGGCGGCAACCTGGTCCGCCGCAATGTGGACGCCGGCAGCCGGGTGAAGCGCGGCGACGTACTCGCGTCGCTGGACGTCGCCGACCTCAGCCTGCAAGCCCAAGCCTCGCAGGCCCAGCTGGCCGCCGCCGAGGCCGACCTGGTCCGTGCCCGTGGCGACCGCGAGCGCTACGCCAAGCTGGTAAGCGACAAGCTGGTCAGCCAATCCACCTACGATGCGCAGAACGCCGCCTACAAGGCCGCCGAAGGCCAGGCCCGCGCCGCGCGCGCGCAGCTGGACGTTGCACGCAACCAGGCCAGTTATTCGCAACTGCGGGCGCCGCGCGATGGCGTGATCGCCACCCGCCAGGCCGAAGCCGGGCAGGTGGTCGCCGCCGGCCAGACCATCTTCACCCTCGCCGTCGATGGCGGCCGCGAAGTCCTGATCAGCCTGCCGGAAGGCCGCATCCGCGATTTCGTGGTCGGCCAGCCGGTGCTGGTGGAATTGTGGAACGCACCCGGGCAGCGCCTGCCGGGCACGATCCGCGAGATTTCCCCCGCGGCCGATGCGCAGACCCGCACCTATGCCGCGCGCGTGGACCTCGCGGGCGAAGCGGCGCAAGCGGTCGAACTCGGCCAGAGCGCACGTGTCTACATGCAGGAAACCGGCGTCCAGGCCGCCTTGAGCCTGCCGCTGTCGGCGATCCAGCGGGGTGCCAAAGGCGCGACCGCGGTGTGGGTGGTCGACGAAAAGAGCGGCAAGGTCCGCTCTCAGCCGGTCCAGCTCGGCCGTTATGGCGAAACCGACGTGCCGGTGCTCGGCGGTCTGAAAGGCAGCGAATGGGTGGTCGCCGCAGGCGGGCATCTGCTGCGCGAAGGTCAGGCGGTGAGCCCGCTGGATCGCGACAACCGGCCGCTGCTGCCGGCCGCATCGGTGGCTTCCACAAAACAGGCGGACTGAGCCATGCGCCGCTTCAACCTCTCCGAATGGGCGCTGACCCACCGCAGTCTGGTGCTGTACGCGATGATCGTGCTCGGCATCATCGGCGCGTGGTCGTACCGGCACCTGGGCCAGTCCGAGGATCCGCCATTCACCTTCAAGGTCATGGTCGTGCGCACCGTGTGGCCCGGCGCCAGCGCCGATGAGGTCTCCAGGCAGGTCAGCGAGCGCATCGAGAAGGCGCTGATGACCACCGGCAATTACGAGTTCATCCGCTCGTACTCGCGCCCTGGGGAATCGCAGGTGATCTTCGTGGCCCGCGACTCGATGCATTCGGACGAAGTCCCCGAACTCTGGTACCAGGCGCGCAAGAAGGTCGGCGACATTCGCGCGACCCTGCCCGAAGGCGTGGTCGGCCCGTTCTTCAACGACGAATTCGGCGACACCTTCGGCAACATCTACGCACTGACCGGGCCGGGCTTCGACTACGCGGTGATGAAGGACTACGCCGAGCGCATCCAGCTGGAGCTGCAGCGCGTGGCCGACGTGGGCAAGGTGGAGCTGGTCGGCCTGCAGGACGAGAAGGTCTGGATCGAGCTGTCCAACACCAAGCTGGCCACGCTCGGTATCCCCCTGGACCAGGTCAAGCAGGCGCTGGACGAGCAGAACGCGGTGACCGCAGCGGGCTTCTTCGAAACCACCACGGACCGCGTGCAGCTGCGCGTGAGCGGGGAGTTCGATTCGGTCAAGGACATTCGCGATTTCCCGATCCGGGCCGGCGGCCGCACCGTGCGCCTGGGCGAGATCGCCGACGTGCACCGCGGCTTCGCCGATCCGTCCGCGCCGAAGATGCGCTTCATGGGCGAGGACGCGATCGGCCTGGCGGTGGCGATGAAGAACGGTGGCGACATCATCGTGTTGGGCGAGACCCTGGATGCCGAGTTCGAACGCCTGCAGAAGACCCTGCCGCTGGGCATGGAACTGCGCAAGGTTTCCGACCAGCCGCACGCGGTGCAGGAATCGGTCGGCGAATTCGTTCGCGTGCTGACCGAGGCCGTAGTCATCGTGCTGCTGGTCAGCTTCTTCTCGCTGGGCCTGCGCACCGGCCTGGTGGTCGCGGTCAGCATCCCGCTGGTGCTGGCGATGACCTTCGCGGTGATGCATTACTTCGGCATCGGCCTGCACAAGATTTCGCTCGGCGCGCTGGTGCTCGCGCTGGGCCTGCTGGTGGACGACGCGATCATCGCCGTGGAGATGATGGCGATAAAGATGGAGCAGGGCTTCGACCGCCTGCGCGCGGCGAGCTTCGCCTACGAATCCACCGCGTTCCCGATGCTCACCGGTACCCTGGTCACCGCGGCCGGCTTCCTGCCCATCGCCACCGCCGCGTCGGGCACCGGCGAATACACGCGCTCGTTGTTCCAGGTGGTGACCATCGCCCTGATCGTGTCGTGGATCGCCGCGGTACTGTTCATTCCCTACCTCGGCGACAAGATGCTGCCGGACCTGCACCAGCCGAAACCGCCGAGAGCGGGTTCGCTGGTGGCGCACTGGCATGGTTTCCGCACGCGCCTCGCCGACCGTTATCCGGCGTTCGCCAGCGTGCTCGCGCCGAAGGTCCACGATGGCCACGAACACGATCCTTACCAGAGCGCGTTCTACCAACGCTATCGCAAGCTGCTCGACGCCTGCCTGCGCCATCGCTGGCTGGTGATCGGGGTGACCGTGCTGGCGTTCGTGCTGTCGATCGCGCTGTTCCGCTTCGTGCCGCAGCAGTTCTTCCCGGATTCGGTGCGCCCGGAACTGATGGTGGACATGGAGCTGGCCGAAGGCGCCTCGCTGCGTTCGACCGAAGCGCAGGCCAAGCGCCTCGAAGCCATGCTGGCCAAGCGCGAAGGCGTGGCCAACTACGTCGCCTACGTCGGCACTGGTTCGCCGCGCTTCTACCTGCCGCTGGACCAGCAGCTGCCGCAGGCAAATTTTTCGCAGTTCGTGGTGCTGACCGAAGACATCGAATCGCGCGAGGCCTTGCGCCAATGGCTGATCCACGACGTGGCCCCGCAGTTCCCTCAACTGCAGTTCCGCGTGACTCGTTTGGAGAATGGCCCGCCAGTCGGTTATCCGATCCAGTTCCGCGTCTCCGGCGAACATATCGACCGGGTGCAGGCGCTGGCCCAGCAGGTCGCCGCGCAGGTCCGCGCCAACCCCAACGTGGCCAACGTGAATCTGGACTGGGACGAACCCAGCAAGGTCGTGCGCCTGAAGATCGACCAGGATCGCGCCCGCGCGATGGGCGTCAGCACCGCGGACGTGTCGCGCTTCCTGACCAGTTCGCTGTCGGGACTGCGGGTCAGCACCTATCGCGAAGGCAACGAACTGGTCGAGATCCTGCTGCGCGGTCCCGGCGAGGAACGCGCGCGCCTGGACCTGCTCGGCAGCCTGGCCGTGCCGACCCCGAACGGCAGCGTGCCGCTGTCGCAGATCGCCGACCTCGAATACGCGTTCGAGGACGGCATCATCTGGCATCGCAACCGCCTGCCGACGGTGACCGTGCGCGCCGACATCCGCGACGGCATCACTCCGCCGACGGTGGTCGGACAGATCCTGCCCACCCTGGAAGGCGTGCGTGCACAGCTGCCGTCCGGGTACCTGCTGCAGACCGGCGGCACGGTGGAGGATTCGGCCCGCGGCCAGAATTCGATCAAGGCCGGCATGCCGCTGTTCCTGCTGGTGGTGGCCACG
>JAKFDG010000340.1:0-2711 GCA_036677285.1 Pseudoxanthomonas sp. | reverse complement strand
GGCCCCCGCGCCAGCGCCATCGTCGAGCGCTGGCTGCAACGCACGCCCTTGCAGGCCGACTACACCCGGCGCCCGCGCATGCTTGGCGAGGTCGCGCATCTCGATGAAATGTTGAACGCCTGCGCTGGCGTGGACGTGGTGGTGCTGGCGCCCGATGCGCGGCCGTTGCCAGGCTGGCTGCAGCAGTTGGCCGCGTGCTTCTCGCGCGACGCCGCGATCGCCACCGCCACGCCCTGGTGCAACGCAGGGGAGTCGGCCTCGTGGCCGCGCCTGGGCGAGATCGCATCGCCGCCGCATGACTTCGAACGCACCGCGGCTGCCAGCGCGGCGATGCCGCCACTGCATCCCGAACTGCCAGCGGCAGTCAGCCACGCGGTCGCATTGCGTGGCAGCGCGCGCCAGCGCGTGGGCGGACTCGATACCAGCAGCTATGCCTCCTGGTATGCCGCGCTGATCGACCTGTCGTTGCGCCTGTCCGGAATGGGCTGGCGCAACGCACTGTGCGAAACCGCATTCGTCGCGCGCGGCGGGGAAGGCGCGCCGTTCGATGGCGACATGGACACGCTCAACGCGCGCTGGCCGACCTGGAACGCAAGGCTGGCGAATTTCCTGATGCAGGACCCGCTGCGCGAATCGCGCGAGCGCCTCGCATCGCTCCATGCAACCACCGGAACACCGGAGCCGCAGCGTGAGCTCTTCCCCTGACCGCGCCGACATCGCCGTGGTCGTGGTCAGCCACGAAAGCGCGGGCACGCTTGAGGAATGCCTGACGCGGTTGCGCGTCGCAGACGGCGTGGCCGAGATCCGGGTGATCGACAACGCCTCCGAAGACGACACCCTGGCGATCATCCAGCGTCATGCCGCTCGGGACCCGCGGGTGCGCTTCGTCGGCAATCCCGACAATCCCGGTTTCGCGGTCGGCTGCAACCAGGGGACAAAGGAATCGACCGCGCCGTGGCTGGCCTTCGTCAATCCCGACCTGATGGTTCAGGCCGATACGCTGTGGCGCCTGCGCGCGCATGCTGATGCCATTGGCGACGACGTGTTGCTGGGCGTGGACCTGGTGGATGGGGCGGGCGTCCGCGATGAAGCCGCGCGCCGGCGCGATCCGGATTTCGGCGCGATGCTGTCCTCGCCTTCACGGGCATCGAAACTCGGCGTGCCAGTGGACGAAATGGTCGCCATGCAACGGGTCGACGCCGTGTCCGGCGCCCTGATGCTGATGCCGCGTGCGCTGTTCGACCGGCTGGGCGGCTTCGACGAAGGCTATCGCCTGCATGCCGAAGACCTCGATCTGTGCCGGCGCGCCCGCTTGGCGGGCGCGACAGTGGCGGTCGCCAACGACCTGCGCGTGCTGCATGTGCGCGGTGTTTCCAGCCGGGCGCGACCTGTCTTTGTCGAATGGCACAAGCATCGTGGCCTGTGGCGCTACTTCCGCAAATTCGAATCGTCGCAGCGGAACGTGTTCACGCGCATTGGCGCGTGGTGCGCGATCTGGACGCATTTTCTGGTGGCGCTGGCCAAGCGCCGCACCTGAAAGCAAAAAGCCCCTCGAAGAGGGGCTTTCGGGACTTACTTCAGCGCCTTGAACCGCAACCGGTGCGGCTGCGCGCCTTCCGCGCCCAGGCGACGCTTCTTGTCTTCCTCGTACTCGCGGTAGTTGCCCTGGAAGAATTCCACGTGCGAATCACCCTCGAAGGACAGGATATGGGTGGCGATGCGATCCAGGAACCAGCGGTCGTGCGAGATCACGAACACGTTGCCCGGGAACTCGAGGATCGCGTCTTCCAGCGCGCGCAGCGTCTCGATGTCGAGGTCGTTGGAGGGTTCGTCCAGCAGCAGCACGTTGCCGCCCTGCAACAGGGTCTTGGCCAGGTGCAGGCGACCGCGCTCGCCACCGGACAGGCTGCCGACCATCTTCTGCTGGTCCTGGCCCTTGAAGTTGAAGCGGCCGATGTAGGCGCGCGACTGGATCTCGATGCCGTTGATGTTGAGGATGTCGGCGCCGCCGGACACTTCCTGGAACACGTTGTGGTTGCCTTCCAGCTTGTCGCGGCTCTGGTCGACGTAGGCCAGCTTGACCGTCGGACCCATCACGATCTGGCCCTTGTCCGGCTTCTCCTGTCCGGTGATCATCTTGAACAGCGTCGATTTGCCGGCGCCGTTCGGGCCAATGATGCCGACGATCGCGCCCGACGGCACGATCAGGCTGAGGTCGTCGATCAGCAGGCGGTCGCCGAAGCTCTTCGACACGTTCTTGAACTCGACCACCGAGTTGCCGAGGCGCTCGCCCGGCGGGATGAAGATCTCGTTGGTCTCGTTGCGCTTCTGGTAATCGACGGCCTGCAGCTCCTCGATCCGCGCCAGTCGCGCCTTGCCCTTGCTGCGGCCGCCCTTGGCGTTGCTGCGCGCCCACTCGAGCTCGCGCTGGATCGCCTTCTGCCGCGCCTTTTCCGACGACTCCTCCTGCTTCAGGCGCGCGTCCTTCTGGGTCAGCCAGTCGGTGTAGTTGCCCTTCCACGGGATGCCGCGGCCACGGTCGAGTTCGAGGATCCATTCGGCCGCGTTGTCGAGGAAGTAGCGGTCGTGGGTGACCGCCACCACGGTGCCGCTGTAGCGGGCCAGGAACTGTTCCAGCCACTCCACCGATTCGGCGTCCAGGTGGTTGGTCGGTTCGTCCAGCAGCAGCATGTCCGGCTTCTGCAGCAGCA
>JAKFDG010000339.1:0-7503 GCA_036677285.1 Pseudoxanthomonas sp. | reverse complement strand
AGCTGGCGAAGTGCAGCCAGGACGGATCCAGCGCGAACTGCGCGCGGACGTTGTCCCAACTGGAAAGGTCCGGCAGCGCCGGGGTTTCCGCGGCCAGCGCGGCCAGCACGCCGCAGGGAAGCAAGGTGGTGACGGCAAGCGCCGCCGGCCGGACCAGGAATTCACGTCGGGTGACGCCCATGAGGTCTGCTCCCGCCCGCTCATGCGGGGTATCCAAGAGGACAACGCCGGGAGCGGGGGTGGACGGACACCCGGGAAAGCGGGCGCTGAGCCTGCTTGAGCTAGACCAGCGCGATCGACTTGTTCTTGCGTTCCGCCAGCCGCTTCTCGAGGTAATGGATGTTCTGCCCGCCTGCCTGGAAGCCCAGGTCGCGCATGATCGTCTGCTGCAGCGGGATGTTGGTCTTGATCCCGTCCACCACCATCTCGCTCAGGGCCACGCGCATGCGTGCGATCGCGGTTTCGCGATCCGGGCCATGCACGATCAGCTTGCCGATCATCGAATCGTAGTTCGGCGGAACGCGATAACCGGTGTAGATGTGGGTGTCCACGCGCACGCCCGGGCCGCCCGGCGGATAGAAACCGGAGATCAGGCCCGGACTCGGCGCGAACGTGTCCGGATCCTCGGCATTGATGCGGCATTCGATCGCATGGCCGCGCATGACGATGTCCGACTGCTTGATCGACAGCTTCTGCCCGGCGGCGATCTTCAGCTGTTCGCAGACCAGGTCGATGCCGGTGATGCGTTCGGTCACCGGATGCTCGACCTGGATGCGGGTGTTCATCTCGATAAAGTAGAAATGCCCGTTTTCGTACAGGAATTCGAACGTGCCCGCGCCGCGGTATCCGATGCGTATGCAGGCCTCCACGCAGACCTTGCCGATCTCCGCGCGCTGTTCCTCGCTGATGCCCGGCGCGGGCGCTTCCTCCACCACTTTCTGGTGGCGACGTTGCATCGAGCAGTCACGTTCGCCCAGGTGGATGGCGCCGCCCTGGCCGTCGGCCAGCACCTGGATCTCCACGTGGCGTGGGTTCTCCAGGAATTTCTCCATGTACACCTGATCGTTGCTGAAAGCGGCCTTGGCCTCGGCCTTGGTGGTGGCGATGGCGCTGTGCAGCGCGCCTTCGGCATGGACCACGCGCATGCCGCGCCCGCCGCCGCCGCCGGCGGCCTTGATGATCACCGGATAGCCGATCTCACGCGCGATCTTGGTGTTGTTGACGATGTCGTCGTCGAGCGGGCCACCCGAGCCGGGCACGCACGGCACGCCCGCGGCCTTCATCGCACGGATCGCCTCCACCTTGTCGCCCATCAGGCGGATGGTGTCCGCTTTCGGGCCGATGAAGATGAAGCCGGACTGCTCCACGCGTTCGGCAAAGTCGGCGTTCTCGCTGAGGAAACCGTAACCCGGATGGATCGCTTGCGCGTCGGTCACTTCGGCCGCGGCGATGATCGCCGGGACGTTGAGGTAACTCTCGCTCGAGGGCGCCGGACCGATGCACACCGATTCGTCGGCCATCGCCACGTGCTTGAGGTTGCGATCGACGGTGGAATGCACCGCCACCGTGCGGATGCCCATGGTGTGGCAGGCGCGCAGAATGCGCAGCGCTATTTCGCCGCGGTTGGCTATCACTACTTTATCGAGCATGAGTCATGTCCTTGGAAAACTTTCCGGCCCACCGGCAAGGCCGGCGAGCGTTCGCGGGCTCGCGGCAGTGCCGCTCGAAAGCCCCGCTCACCCAATCACGAACAGCGGCTGGTCGAATTCGACCGGCGAGCCGCTTTCGGTCAGCACCGCCAGGATCGTTCCCGAGACATCGGCCTCGATCGGGTTGAACATCTTCATGGCCTCGATGATGGCCAGGGTTTCGCCGGCCTTGACCGTCTGGCCCACGCTTACGAAGGCCGGCTTGTCCGGAGACGGCGAGGTGTAGAAGGTGCCGACCATGGGCGCACGCATCACGTGGCCTTCGGGCAGGTCGTTGCCGGGCTTGGCGCTGCCGCCGGTGGCGGATTCCGTGGGCGAGGACATCGGCATCGGCGCCGCCTGGCGGGTTTCGGCGGGGGCGGCGTAAACGGTTGCCGGAGCGGCGTAGCCAGCCTTGGGCACGCGCGCCAGGCGCACGCTTTCCTCGCCCTCCTTGATCTCGATTTCGGCGAGGTTGGATTCTTCCAGCAGGTCGATGAGTTTCTTGATCTTGCGCAGGTCCATGGTGGCCTCTGGGTCAGGCCTTCCGATTGGAAGGCGGGAGAGTTGGAAGTAAAAGGCAGGGGGAATCTGGGGAATCAGGCTTGGGAATCGAGCCGCTGGACCGCCGCGGCCAGGGCCAGCCCATAGCTCAGCGGGCCGAAGCCGGCGACCACGCCCAGGGCGAGGTCGCTGAAGTAGCTGGTATGCCGGAACGGCTCGCGCGCGTGCGGGTTGGACAGGTGGATTTCGATGAACGGGATCGCCACCGCGGCCAGCGCATCGCGCAGGGCCACCGAGGTGTGGGTGAAGGCGGCGGGGTTGATCAGGATGAAGGCGGTTCCGTCGCCGCGCGCGGCCTGGACGCGATCGACCAGTTCGTGTTCGGCATTGGCCTGGAAGCTTTCCAGCGAATGGCCGGCGGCTTCCGCGCGGCGGGCGAGGTCGGCGTCGATCTCGGCCAGGGTCGTGCGGCCATAGACCTGCGGCTCGCGGCTGCCGAGCAGGTTGAGGTTGGGGCCATGCAGGACCAGCAGCTTTGCCATCGAACGCTCCAGCGGGAGGGCGGCAGTCTGCGTGATGACGCCAATACTGTCCAGTTCGCCGAAGTTAATGACGTTTTAAGCGGTCATTTGAAAATGTAAGGGGGCCTCTCCTACGGACTTCTCGAGCTCAACGCATCTTCGCCCAGCTCCCTATCTCACCAGATTCAAACGGCCCCACCTTCTGCTTGACGATGCGCCCGTCCGCCCCGACCAGCACGCTGTACGGCAGTACGCCCTTGCGGTTGCCCAGCCACACGCTGGCGTCGGCCGGTCCGGGGGTTTCCACCAGCACCGGATAGCTGACCGGCACCCGGGCAAGGAAACCTCGAACGCCTTCCGGGGTGTCCAGCGCCAGGCCGATGACCTGGACCCCATCCATCGCCTGGGAGCGGGCGTAGCGGTCCAGTTCCGGCATTTCCTCGATGCATGGACCGCACCAGCTGGCCCAGACATTGATCAGCAGCGGCCGGCCGGCATACGCGCCGGGCAAAACGTGGATCCTGCCCTGCAGGTCCGGCAGCGAAACGGGCGGCATTGCCTCGCCGGGCTTGGCCGGCTTCACCCCGGGCGGCGGCGCCGGCGCGGTGGCATCCATCGCGGCCTGCAGCGCACGCTGGCCCGCATCGGTGCGCGACAGCGGGCTGCCGCCGAACCACAGGCTGGCCAGTACCCCGAGCACCCCGGCGGCCACCGCGACGGCCAGCACGTGCGTGGTGGTCAGTTTCATCGCTGCGCGCGGGCCAGCGCCTCGACCACGATTTTCCGGGTCAGCACGGTGGGCAGGACTTCGCCCTCGCCGCCCTTGCTCGGGAACACCACGTACAGCGGCACGCCGACCGCCTGGTGGGCTTCGAGGAAGGCGGTGATCGCCGGATCGACGTTGGTCCAGTCACCTTGCATGTACACCGCATCGGCCTGCGCCATCGCCGTGCGGAAATCCTCGCTGCCCAGCACCGCCTTCTCGTTGGCCTTGCAGGTCACACACCAGTCGGCGGTCATGTCGACGAACACCACCCGGCCTTCGGCGCGCAGGGCAGCGAGCTTCACGGCGGAATACGGCAGCACGTCGGCGCGTGTCGGAACGTCGGTCGTTTCGGGCTGCATGCGATGGGCCAGCGCCAAGGGCACCAGCGACGCCAGCAACAATGCCACCGCTAGCGCGCGACGCAGCGGCGCGACGCGGAAGCGCAGGCGCTGGTACCACCACAGCCCCAGCGCCAGCAGCACCAGGCCGACCAGGGCCAGTCCCACCGCATCGATGCCGCGCTGCTTGCCCAGTACCCACAGCAGCCAGGCCGCGGTGAGATACATCGGGAAGGCGAGGAACTGTTTCAGTGTTTCCATCCACGCGCCGGGTTTCGGCAGGCGTTGCGCCAGGGCCGGGATGAAGCCGATGAGCAGGAACGGCAAGGCCAGGCCCAGCCCGAGCGCGGCGAACACCAGCAGCGCCACCGGCGTGGACGCGGTGAAGGCGAAACCCAGTGCCGCGCCCATGAACGGCGCGGTGCAGGGGCTGGCGATCACCACTGCCAGCACCCCGGTGAAGAAGTCACCGGCAGGTCCGGTGCGGCCGGTCAGTGCATGCCCGGTGCCGGCGAAGCGATGACCCAGCGCGAACACGCCCGACAGGCTCAAGCCCACCGCGAACATCAGGTAGGCGAGCACCCCGATCACCAGCGGCTGCTGCAGCTGGAAGCCCCAGCCCAGCGCCTGCCCGGCGGCGCGCAACGCGATGGCAATCGCGCCAATGGCGACGAAGCTCAGCAGCACGCCCGACGTGTACCAGAGCGCGCTGGACCGAGCGTGGCCGCCACTGCGCCCGCTGTCGGCCAGCGACAGCGCCTTCAGCGACAGCACCGGCAGCACGCACGGCATCAGGTTGAGGACCAGGCCGCCAGCCAGGGCCAGGAGCAGGGCCACGGCCAGGTTGCCGGGCGTGCCGGCTCGGCGCAGTGCGTCTGCAGGTGGCGTGGTGCGGGCAACCTGTTCCGGCAATTCGGTGGCAATGGCATTCGGGGTAACGCCGGCGTCCACAACGTCGACCGGAGCAGAAGTGGCATTGCGGCCAGCGCCGGGCAAAGGCGCGATCAGTTCGGTTGGCGCGACCCCGACGACCTCACTGGCGGAGGTGATGGTGCCGGCGGGAATCGCCAGTTGCACCGTGCGGGTCATCGGCGGATAGCAGATGCCATCCTTCTGGCAACCCTGGAAGGTGACCTTGAGCGTGGCCGCGGCGGCATCGCCGTGCGTACGTTGCAGCGGCACCGGCACTTCGGCCTGGTCGAAATACACCACCACCTCGCCGAAATGCTCGTCACGATGGGGAACACCCTTCGGCCAGCGTGGGCGCCGCAAGGCGATCCCTTCGGCGCCCTCGAGCTTCATCGAAGTGCGGTCGCGATACAGGTAGTAACCCGGCGCCGGGATGAAGCGCAGCAACAGCTGGTTGCCGTCGTAGGCGATGGCTTCGAAGGCGAACGCCTGTTCCTGCGGCAGCGGCAACGCATCGACCGCGCCCGCCATCGGTGTGCCAAACAGCGGCAGGCTGCCGGAATTGCCGCGCGTGATCGGGTTGATGTCGCCGCCGGTCGCGGCCGCGGGCAACTTCACGGTCAGCGTGCGGATCTGCGGCGGATAGCAGATGCCGGCGTCGGCGCAGCCCTGGTATTTCACCTTCAGGGTGACGCTGTCAGTACCCGGCGCTGCAGCGCCGGCGAGCGCCGCGGTCAGGCTGCCGCGATAGGTTTCCACGGCGCCGAAGAATTCGTCCTGGTAGGCCTTGCCTTTCGGTAGCTGCGGCTTGCCGGCCTGGAAGCCTGGGCCGTCCACCTGCACATCGGTGCGATGGCGGTACAGGTAATAGCCGTCGGCGATCTTCCACTGGACTTCGATCCGCTCGCGACTGGGCGTGCTGGCGCTCAACACAAAGGCCTGGTCAACCGGCAGCAGGTCGTCCTCGTTGATGGCCCAGGCCGGCATGGCGACCACAGACAACACGCACAGGGTCAGCAGGCGTTGCAACACGGTCATCGGGTCAAGCTTCCTCACGGGTCTGTTCGGCCATCCAGGCCGAGGCCGTTTCGACCACGATCACTTCCGGCGGTTCAGCCAATGCGGTGGCAGATTGCGGTTCCGCCGCACGGCAGGCGCAATAGGTTAACCGTTGCGGCTGTTTCCCGGCTTGGCCAAGTCGCCGGAGCGGCTCTTGGCACGGCCCGTGCGCTGGCTGGCCAGCTCCTCCATCACCTCCAGCAGGGACAGCCGCGCACGCAGCGGCACTTCCCGGAATGCCTGGACCAGGCGGAACTCCAATGGGGTTTCGACCAGCAGCGCCTCGGCGGTGGCGATCGAATCCAGCTGGGTATCCTTGGACAGTCCCATGTCGCCGCGCCCGGTCACCAGCCATTCGAACTGGATGCCGGTCACCTGCGCGACCTCGCGCAGGTGCGAGACATTGGGATTCTTGCCATTGGCCGCCTCCCAGTGACTGACGGCGCTGCGCTGCACGCCCACGGCCTTGGCGAGCTGGTTCTGGGACATGCCGGCGGTGCGCCGGGCCAGTCGTATTCTCTGTTGTGGGGTCATCGCCTCTCCTTGGCTGGGTGGTCGTGCAAGGCACCATACCCAAGCCGGCCGGATAGATGAATACATTTGCTACTGTGAGTAACCTAGTGACCAAAAATAGACACAACTTGTGCGCTTCAGGTAGCAGGTAGGGTCATAAATTCAAATCCAACTTGGATTCTGTACCTTGTTGCTGCCGTAAGTCACCTCGTTAACCCCTGCTTAGCCTGTCTCGTGTCTTCCCAATGCCGCGGCGCATTGGTATTCCTGACATTGCTGGCAGGGACGCCGGCTTCGACAGGACGTCGGCGGGGGGAGAGGCGCAGGGCAATGCCCTAGCAAGGACACAACACCATCTCCTAAAGAGCGCGCATGCCCCTGTATGCGCGCTCTTTTCTTTTAGGCCCTTGAAAACCTCCGCGAGGCCCTCATCTGTCATGCATCCGGCGCTGCCGGATTTTTCTGCCTGCAATGTTGGCACTCGCTTGGTGCGAGTGCTAACATCGCCGCCCCTTTCCCAGTGCAATCAATCACTTAAGAGGATTGAAATGAGCAATATCAAGCCGTTGTACGACCGCGTAGTCATCAAGCGCGTGGAAGAAGAGAAGTTGTCCGCTGGCGGCATCGTCATTCCGGACTCCGCCACCGAAAAGCCCATCAAGGGCAACGTCATCGCCGTCGGCGACGGCAAGGCCCTGGACAACGGCACCGTCCGCGCGCCCAAGGTGAAGGTTGGCGACCAGGTCCTGTTCGGCAAGTACAGCGGCACTGAAGTGAAGCTGGACGGCACCGATTACCTGGTGGTGAAGGAAGACGACATCTTCGCGATCCTTTCTTGATTGCGTAGGGCGGGTTTTAACCCGCCTTCTGGGATCTCGCGACTGACACACGGCGGGTTAGAACCCGCCCTACGAACCAACCCTATATCCGGAGTTACAAAAATGTCCGCCAAAGAAATCCGTTTCGGTGAAGACGCACGCGCTCGCATGGTGCGCGGCGTCAACATCCTCGCCAATGCCGTCAAGGCCACCCTCGGCCCGAAGGGCCGCAACGTCGTGCTCGAGAAGAGCTACGGCGCGCCAACGATCACCAAGGACGGCGTGTCCGTCGCCAAGGAGATCGAACTGGCCGACAAGTTCGAGAACATGGGCGCGCAGATGGTGAAGGAAGTCGCTTCCAAGACCTCCGACAACGCCGGTGACGGC
>JAKFDG010000338.1:0-1914 GCA_036677285.1 Pseudoxanthomonas sp. | reverse complement strand
ACTGCGCGTGGAGACGGTTACCGCTCGCTGGTGGGGCTGTACCGCGCGCTTGGCGGCGACTGGATCCCGCAGATCGCACCGCTTCCCGTGTCGGAACGGTCGGCTGCCCAGGGCGGTGATGTCGAAGCGGCTCGCGTTCCCGAGACCAGCCGATCCCCCTTGTGATGACAGCGACGAGAACGCAGATGCCGAACGAGCCGCAATCCGATCCGAAGACATCCGCCTCCACGGAAGCGCCTGCCTCCACGCCTTCCAAAACACCGGCGGCCAGCGCCAGTCCGGTCCGCAGGATCGTGCAGGTGACGCTTGCGGTGTTGCTCTTGCTGTTCGTCTATCACCTCTTCGCCGACCGGATCACGCCGTACACCTCGCAGGCGACCGTCGATACGTTCCTCGTCCAGATCGCGCCCCAGGTCAGCGGGCAGGTGGTGGCAGTGGGCGTGCGCGACAATCATCAGGTGAAAAATGGGCAGGTGCTGTTCCGGATAGATCCGGAGTCCTTCCAGATCGCACTGCAATCGGCGGAGGCCAGCCTGGCCGTGGCATTGCAGGGCGCCGATTCGTCGGCGGCCGACGTACGCGTAGCCGACGCCCAGTTGCAGGGACAGCGCGTGGACCTGGCGGCGAGCCAGCAGTTGGGCAAGATCGTGCTGGACCTGTCGGCCAAGCGGGCCTTGTCGGAAACCTCGGCGATCCGCGCCCGCGCCGATATCGCCAAGACCCGCGCTGCACTCAGCCGCGCCGAAGCGGAGGCCGAGCGGGCACGGGTCCGTCTGGGCGAAGCCGGCAACGACAACGCCCAGGTACGCCAGGCGCTGGCCGCCGTGGAGCAGGCCCGGCTCGACCTGCGCAACAGCACCGTGGTCGCACCAGCGGATGGCGCCGTCACCAACCTGCGACTGGCGCCCGGGCAGTTCGCCAGCAAAGGCCAGCCGGTGCTCAGTTTCCTCGCCGCAGGACCGCGCTGGGTGAGTGCGGCCATGCGTGAGAACCAGCTGGGCAACATCGCGCCGGGCAACCGTGCCTACGTCGTCTTCGACGACTATCCGGGAAAGGTGTTTCCGGCGCGCGTGGACAGCGTGGGATGGGGCGTCACCAAGGGTAACGAGGTTCCGACCGGGCAGCTTCCTGACATCAGCACGCCGGCCGGCTGGCTGCGCGAACCACAGCGCTTTGCGGTGCGTATCGTGCTGGATCCCCCTGCCGATGCATCGTCGGCGCTACCACCGGGCCGCAGTGGCGCCCAGGCCAACGTCGTCGTCCTCACCCGTGAGCGTTCGGTGATGAATCCGTTGGCGCGGCTGTGGATCTGGATGGTGTCCAAGATGAGTTACCTGCAGTGAATACGCAGGCCGCCAGTGTTCCTCCTGGCGAGCATCCCGATGCCAGGTTGCACGCGACGCTGCGTTTCGCTGTCGGCGTGACCGCCGCCTTCGTTCTGTGCGAGGCCATGCAGTGGGCACCGACGTTCCTGGCGCCGGTACTCACCGCCGTGCTGCTGGCCAACCTGCCGATGCGGCCGCCGCTGAAACTGGCGCTGGTGCTGATCGCGGCGATGACGGCTGCGGCGTTGTTCGCGTTTGCGCTGTCCTCGTTGCTGCGCGGTACGCCCACGGTGTTGTTCGGAATGATCGCGCTATCCCTGTTCCTGGCCTTCCATGCCATGGTCAGCGGACGTCCTGCCCTGCCATTCATGTTGCTGCTGATCTGCCTGTCGACCATCCCCGTCATAGTGATGATCGCCCCGGCCCAGGCGGGCGCCATGCCCAAGGCGCTGATCCGCAGCATTGCGCTGGCCCTTGCGATGATCGGGCTGGTCTATCTGCCGTGGCCACGCGTGCCCGTGCCCACGCCGAAGCCGGCGCCAGCGGCAAGTGCTGCAACCCCACTGATGCGGGCGCTGCTTTCGACCGC
>JAKFDG010000337.1:0-2918 GCA_036677285.1 Pseudoxanthomonas sp. | reverse complement strand
TTACGCGCGTGGTTGTTCGGATTGGCCATGGCCTGCGCGGGCGCGCAGGCGGCCGTGCCCGAAATCCCGCGTTTCCGGGTGCTGGGCGCCGCCGATGGCCTGCCGGCCACCACGATTCCCGCGCTGGCGCGGGATCGCGAAGGCTATCTGTGGATCGCCACCTGGGACGGACTGGCGCGTTACGACGGCGTGGGTTTCCGCGTCTGGCGACACGACCCCCAAGATCCGTCCTCGCTGCCCGGCAACGTGGTGCAGGCCTTGCACATCGATGCGCAGGACCGGATCTGGATCGCCACCGAAAACGGTGGGCTGACCATGATGGACGCCGCGCGCAAGGGCTTCCGCCATTACCGCAAGGCAGACCATCCGCAGATGGCCAGCGACGATGTGTTCGCCATCACCAGCCGTGGCGATGCGATCTGGTTCGGCAGTTTCGGCGGCGGGCTGTGCCGGCTGGGCGGGGACGGCAAGATCACCCACTTCGCGGCGAGCGAAACCCAGGCCGACGGCCTGCCATCCGATGACATCCTCTCGCTCGCCTTCGACAGCAAGGGCGTGTTGTGGATCGGCACTTTGTCTGGCCTGGCGCGCTATGACGGAAAAACCCTGCGCCGCGTTCCCGTTCCACAGGGCGAATCGCCGAGGATCTATTCGGTGACGGCGGATGGCGACGGCATGTGGGTCGGTACCTCCGAGGGGGTGTTTCGGCTCGATGCGAGCGGCAAATGGACGGTGCCGGCTTGGTCGCCGATGTTCGCCCGTCCCAATGCGGTGATCACGATGGTCAATGCCGGCGATGGCGAATACTGGCTGGGCGGCCAGGGCGGGCTTTGGCGCACCGAAGGCGATGGCGCGCCAGCGCCGGTCGGCCAGGATCCGGAAGGCGGCGGGGTGGGCCGGGTGCTGCAGGCCCTGCTGCGCCAGCCCGACGGGGGCATGTGGGTGCCGCTGCCGACGCGCGGCCTGGGCTACCTTCGGTCGGATTGGCGTCGCATCGCCGCGCTCTCGACCGCGCAAGGACTGGGCGGTGGCCTGTACCGCGGCATTGCCCCGGCACGCTCCGGCGGCGTGTGGCTGACCAGCAGCAAGGGAATCATCGAACAACTCGATACCGCCAGCGGCGAAATCACGCGCATTCCCTGGCACGAGGAAACGCTGAAGGACGCACGCCTGATGTCGGTGCTGGAGGACCGGCGCGGCCGCTTGTGGCTGGGATATGGCAGCGGGTTGGCGCGCATCGATCTTGCCGACCATGCCCTGCGGCGCTGGACCAGCGAGGATGCGGAGGATCCGACGCCCGCCACCGGCCCGGTCGACTGGCTGGCCGAAACCGCCGACGGCAGCGTATGGCTGTCCGGCCTGGGTGGCGGATTGCAGCGCCGCGAAGGCGAAAGCGGCAAGGTGCTCGACGACATCACCGCAGAATCCGGCCACGGCCTGAGCGCGGTCGACACCGAATCCATCCAGGTTGGCGCGGATGGCGAGCTGTGGCTGGCCGGTGCGCAGGGCCTGCTGCGCTGGGAGCAAAAGTTGCGCCGGTTCGTGCCGGCCGCGGGCACCGGCAGCGAGCGGGTGTTCTCGTTCGCTTTCCAGGATTCCGCGCATCTGTGGCTACATCGCTTGTCCGGCCTGGAGCTGTGGCGGAAGGAAGGACAAGGCTGGCGGCGCGGGCAGCGCCTGGCTACGGCCGAAGGCGTGCCGGCGGTGGAATCCACCGGCCTGCAGATCGATGCCAGGAAACGCCTGTGGCTGGCCACGCGGCGCGGCCTGTTCCGCGTCGATCCGCGCTCCGGCCAGGTGCGCAATTTCGGCGTGCGCGATGGCCTGCTCAGCCAGGAATTCAACGACCGCGCCTTGCTGCTGACCGGCGACGGAGTGCTGGTAGGCAGTACGGCGGATGGTTCGGTGATGCTGCTCGACACGAAGTTGCCCGATCCCGTACCCGTGGTTCCCAATCTGGTGGTGGATGGGATCCATGTCAGCCGCGATGATCAGGCCATCGAATTGCCAAGCGCGGGCGGCTTCGTGCTGCAACCCGGCGACCAGGAGCTCCAGGTCAGCGTACGCCTGCTGGCCTTCGAGAATCCGCTGGCCAACCGTTACCGTTCGCGCCTGCAGGGTTTCGACAAGGACTGGGTGGACCAGGGTGCCAGTGGCGAGCGCGTGTTCTCGGCGTTGCTTCCCGGGGACTACGTGCTGCACGTGCAGGGTTTCGATGCGGCCGGCAATGCTTCGCGTGAGCGCACGCTCAGCTTCAGGGTGCCGCCGCCATGGTGGCGCAGCCATTGGGGTATCGCCCTGTTCACGTTGCTCGGGCTCGCGCTGTTGTGGATCGCCGGTGCGATGTACCGGCGCCGCTTGCGCCGGCGCGCCATCTGGCAGCTGGCCGAACACAAGCGCGAACTGGCCGAACAGGCCTCGCTGGCCAAGACCCGGTTCCTGGCCACGCTGGGGCATGAAGTGCGCACGCCGATGACCGGGGTCATGGGCATGAGCGAACTGTTGCTGGCCACGCCGCTGGATGAAAAGCAGCGCGGCTATACCCATGCCATCCAGAACGCGGGGTCGCACCTGCTGCGACTGGTCAACGATGCGCTCGACATCGCCCGCATCGAGGCCGGCAAGCTGGAACTGCAGCAGCAGGATTTCGACCTGCGTGCGCTGGTGGACGAAGTGGTGGCGCTGATGGCGCCGGTGGCGGTGCAACGCGGCCTCGGCTTCGCCGATGACATCGATGCCGCCACACCCGCGGCCCTGCAGGGCGATCCGCTGAGGGTGCGGCAGATCCTGCTCAACCTGCTCGGCAACGCGATCAAGTTCACCGAAAAGGGCGGGGTCAGCCTGCGCGTGTCGCCTGCGGTTCCGCATGGAGTGCGTTTCGAGATCGCCGATACGGGGCCGGGCATCAGCCAGGAACA
>JAKFDG010000336.1:0-9630 GCA_036677285.1 Pseudoxanthomonas sp. | reverse complement strand
GGCGTGCACATCGGCAACTTCGTCGAAACCAAGAAGGCCACGCTGGGCACGGGCAGCAAGGCCAACCATCTCACTTATCTAGGCGATGCGGCCATCGGCAGCGGCGTGAACATCGGCGCCGGCACCATCACCTGCAACTATGACGGGGTCAACAAATCGCAGACCACGATCGAGGACGGCGTCTTCGTCGGTTCCAATTCGTCGCTGGTGGCGCCGGTCACGCTGGGCAGGGGTGCCACCATCGGCGCCGGATCGGTGATCAGCAAGGATGCGCCCGCGAACGAGCTGACGGTTTCGCGCGTGCGGCAGGTGACGGTGGACGGTTGGAAGCGGCCGAAGAAGAAATGATGGCGTTCCTCGCCCCGCTTGCGGGAGGAGGGTGGCCGGAGGCCGGGTGAGGGGAGTGTGCCGGGCGTTGAAAGCCGGCGGACACTCAAGCTGCGCGGCTGGGTTCGCCCCTCATCCGCCCTGTCGGGCACCTTCTCCCCGCAAGCGGGGAGAAGGACGCAACTAGCTGTCCTCCGGCAACTGTATCGCCACGCACAGTCCGCCGCCTTCGCGGTTGTGCATCGACAACCGGCCGCCGTGGGCCTCGACGATCTCGCGGGTCAGGGCCAGGCCCAGGCCGGTGCCGTTGCGCTTGGTGGAATAGAACGGCACCAGCGCGTTCTGCAGCACCGCTTCGTTCATTCCCGCGCCGCGATCGAGCACCTCGATGCGCAACCATTCCGGCAGCCGGGTCAGGCGCACGCTGACGCCACCGCCTTCGCCACCGGCTTCGTGCGCGTTCTTGAGCAGGTTCAACAGCGCCTGTTCCATCTGCGCCTGGTCGATGCGGCTGCTCACTCCCTCGGCCGGGGTTTCCAGTTCGAAACCGATCTGACGTTGCAGTCCGGCCAGGAAATGGGCCCAGTCCACCGTGTTCAACAGCGGCTGCGGCAGCTTGGCGAAACGCGCATAGCCGCGGATGAATCCCTCGAGGTGGCGCGCGCGTTCCTCGATGGTGCCGAAGATATCGCCCAGCCGTTCGTGGCGGCCGCGGCGAACCAGCTCCGCCCCGGAATGCGCAAGCGAAGCGACGGGCGCGAGCGAATTGTTCAACTCGTGGCTGATCACGCGAATGACCTTCTTCCAGGTCTGCACTTCCTGGCGGCGCAGCTCGTTGGTCAACAAGCGCAACAGCATCAGCTCGTGCTTGCGGCCGTTGAGGCGGAAGTTGCGGCGTGACAGGTGGTAGACCTGCTCCTCCTCGTCCTCTTCCTCGTTGCCGATGGCGAACAGGCTGTCGCCACCGCGCTGCATCGCCTCGCGCATCTCCACCGGCGCCGCGTCCATCAGGTCGTCGAAGCGCTGGCCCTCCAGCTTCCAGCCGCTGTGCAGCAGCTTGCGCGCGGCCAGGTTGGCGAACACCACGCGGCGCTCGCCATCGCCACCTGCGGCCACCAGCAGCATCGCCACCGGCGTGTTCTGCACCATCGTGTCCAGCAGCAGCTCGCGCTGGACCAGGCCCTGGCGCTGGTCGCGCAGCACTTCGCCCAACTCCGCGTGCGAACGCACCAGGTCGCCCAGGTCGTCGCGCCCCTGCCAGTGGATGCCGAAGTTGTACTCGCCATCGCGATAGGTATTGACGCTGCCCGCCAGCGCGCGGAACAGGGAATTCAAGGGCGACACGGCGCGCCTGATCACCCACACCGCCAAGGGCACGATCACCAGCGCCGACAGCAGGCCCACCAGCTTCACGTCGTCCAGCCATTCCAGCAGCAGCAGCGGCAAGACGATCGAGGCGGCCAGCAGCGGCAGCAGCCAGAAGAACAGGCGACCGGCGAGGGAGCGGCGGATCATTCGCGTCCGCTCATGGAAGCTTGAGGCCGAAGCGGTCCATGCGCCGGTACAGGGCCTGGCGGCTGAGGCCCAGATCGGCGGCGGCCTGCGCGATCACGCCGCCGGCGCGCGCGAGTGCGGCCTCGATGCCGGCCCGGTCGGGCTCCTGCACGGCGATCGGTTTCGAGGCGGCCGCTTTGGGCAGGTTGAGATCGGCGGCTTCGATGCGGTCGCCGGTTGCCAGCAAGCCGGCCCGCTGGATCACGTTGCGCAGCTCGCGCACGTTGCCCGGCCACGCATGGCGCAGCAGGGCGGCGCGCGCGCTTTCGCCGATCGGCTTGTCCGCGGGCCGGAAATTTTCCGCCAGCGGCAGGATGTCGCCGGGGCGTTCGGCCAGTGGCGGCAGCGCCAGCTCGATCGCGTTGAGCCGGTAGTACAGGTCCTCGCGGAAACTGCCGTCGCGGATCAGCGCGGGCAGGTCGGCATTGGTCGCGCTGATCACGCGCACGCTGACCTGGCGTTCGCGGTTGGAGCCCAGGCGCTCGAAGCGCCCGGTTTCCAGCACGCGCAGCAGTTTCATCTGCCCGGCCAATGGCAGGTTGCCGATCTCGTCGAGGAACAGGGTGCCGCCGTCGGCCGCCTCGAACTTGCCTTCGCGCGCCTTGTTGGCACCGGTGTAGGCGCCGGCGTCGGCGCCGAACAATTCGGCCTCGATCAGTTCCGACGGCAAGGCGCCGCAATTCAAGGTCACGAAGGCACCGTTCCTGACCGCGGAATTGGCCTGCACGATCTCGGCGATCTTCTCCTTGCCGCTGCCGTTGGGCCCGGTGATCAGCACCGGCAGCTCCGAGCGCGCCACCTGGCAGGCGAGCGCGATCACGCGTTCGCTGGCCGGGTCGTCGAACACCACGCCGCGCAGGTCGTACTTCTGCACCAGTTGTTCCCGTCGCGCGCGTTCGCGGTTGCGGCGCCGGTCCAGTTCGCTGCGCGCCTCGGCCAGCTCCAGCAGGTTGTTGACCGTGGCCAGCAGCTTGCGGTCGTCCCACGGCTTGGCCACGTAATCGGCGGCACCGGCCTTGACCAGCTCCACCGCGCTGCTCAGGTGCGTCCACGCGGTCAGCAGGATCACCGGCAGGTCGGGGTGCTGCGCGCGGACCTGGGCGAACAGGGCCACGCCTTCGTCGCCCGAGGTGGTGTCTTCGGTGAAATTCATGTCCTGGATCACCAGGTCCACCGATTCGGATTGCAGCATCGCCAGGCCGGCTTCGGGCGTCTGCGCGTGCAACGTGGCGATGTCGTGCAGCGAGAACAGTACTTCCAGCGCGGTGGCGACCGCCGGGTTGTCGTCGATGATCAGCAGGGTGGGCATGCGGGAATCAGGGTCGTCGGGTCGTGGGGCGCATCGTAGCGTTTATTGCGAAGCGGCCAGCGCCCGGTGGCCGTAGCTCAGCACGCGGGTGATCTCCCACTTGCCATCGCGCTGGCGCCAGACGATGACGAAGTCGGCCATGCCTTCGCACTTGCCCGAGGCAATCTGGCAGAAGCGGTGCACGCCCTGCGCCACGGCGCCGAAATCCTTGATGGGATAGACCTTCAGGGTACCCGCCATGAGCTCGCGGGTGAAATTGCCGCAGACGTACCTGGCGGTGTTGGCGAGCATCGCCTCGCGGGTCCAGGTGACGCCGCCGGTGTCGTGGTAGAACTCGACATCCGGGGCGAAGTAGCTGGCGTGTTCCTGCAATCGCGCGGGATCGCTGCAGTGGTTGAAGGCGTCGAACACCGTGGCGTCGAGCGCGGCTATCTCGTGGGTGAGTTCATCCTGCGCAGGTGCGGCGTCCGGTGTCGCCGCCGATGCGGAGAGGGCGAACGCCGCCAGCGCCGGGAATGCGAACAGGAGGCTGGGCAGGAAAGTCGTTCTCTTCATGATCGTCGCGGCTCCGGTGCATTCGTTGGGGGTTATCTTCGTATTGCCTTGGTTTCGCGCCCGTCCATGAACAGGACCAGATGGTCCGCATCGCCTGCCGCATTGACGCCGAAGGTGATTTTCGCGTCCAGGGACGGAACCCGGAACACTGTTTCCGATATTCCCAGCAACGGCCACGTCGCCTGTCCGCTGGCCTGCAGCATCAGCTGTTCGCCCTCGCGCCATACCTTGATCTCGAAACCCGGGGAAATGACATAGGTACCGACATAGGTATCCAGCGTCCCTTCCGAAACGATCACGCCGCTGTCGGCAACCTCCGGTTTTTCCTGCGCGCCAACCGGGAAACAGGCGAACGCGCAAGCAAGGGCGAAAGACAGCGACAACACTCGATGCAGGTTCATGGTGCGCCCGGCTCCAGGGGGAGGAAGCGCGACTATAAGCAGCGGACCATGAACCTCGGTAAGCCTTCGCGCGAGCAGTTCACGCGCTACGCGTGGCCACCGCCGGCGGCACCGACGCCGCCTTGCGCGCCGGGCCGTAGACCGCGACCTGGCCCAGCAACCACAGCAGCACGGCACCGATCGGCAGGTAGTAGAGCGGCAGCCGCGGCAGCTCGTACTTGCCCATCAGCAACTGGTTGATGGCGTAGGCGAACAACATGCCCAGCACGATGCCGATGCTGGCCAGCAGGAAGTTCTCGGTCTGGAAGTAACGCAGGATCTGGCCGCGGGTCGCGCCCAGCGCGCGGCGCACGCCGATCTGCTTGGTCCGCTGCTGCACCCAGAAGCTGGCCAGCCCGACGATGCCCAGCGCGGTCACCACCAGCAGGGCCACGATCACTGCGACCAGCATCCAGACCATGACGCGGTCCTGGCGGTAGTACTCCGCACGCAGTTCCTCCATGGTCTTGGTGTTGTCTTCCAGGATGATGCGGTTGGGGCTGTTCTTTTCCAGTGCGGCCACCGCGGCCTTCAGCACTTCGGCGCGGCGTGCCGGATCGGTGCGCAGCAGGTAGTTGCCGCCCATGGAGAAGGGCACATGGATCGGGAAGACCATCGAATACTCGTGCGCCACCGCGCCGCCCTGCTCGCTGGGGCGTACCAGGTGATCGACCACGCCGATCACGCGGATGGCGTCTTCGCCCCAGCTGTAGAAAGTCTTGCCGACGGCGTTCTGCCCGGGGAACAGCTTGTCGGCCATGCTCTGGGTGATGATCACCGCGGGAATCGACACCTTGCTGCCGGGCGCATCCAGCGCCGACCACTCGATGTACTCGTCGGAGGTGAAGTTGCGGCCGGCGACCAGTTTCGGGCCGAGCGCCGCCAGGAACTGCTCGTCGCCCATGTAGGTCGTTGCATGCAGGGTCGGCTGCTGCTGGTCCTTGACCATGTTGACCGAGGTGTTCCAGGACGAATTCACGAACGGAACCTGGTTGGTCACCGAAGCCGCCTTGACCCCGGGCAGGCCGCGCAGCAGGGCCAGGTCGCTGCGGGTCAGCGCTTCGGCATCGGTGTCTTCGCCGATGCCGGTCAGCTGCACGCGTACGACTTCGTCCTCGGCCACGCCGCTGACTATGTTCAACCGATCGACGCGCTCGCCGATCAGGAACAACGCGTTGCAGATGATCGCGCAGCTCAACGCGATCTGCAGCACGATCAGGGCGGCGGCGGTCTTGTGGCGCAACAGGGTGGAAAGGATGGGGCGCAGTTCCATGACAATCTCCGAAGGCGTCAGCGACGCCTGCATTGAGTAAAGGGGGTTATTGCGACTTCAACTGCATGGCCGGGGTGACCTGCATGGCCTGCCATGCCGGCACGATTCCGGCCAGCAGGCTGGCGACGATGGCCAGCACGAAGGTCGTCAGCAGCATCCATGGGTCCAGGTGCGCCAGTTCGGCGTAGCTGGCCGGTTGCTGGCGTACCGCCCACAAACCCAGCAATGCCAGGCCCAGCCCGGCGATGCCGCCGGCAAGGCCAATCGTGCCGGCCTCGATCAGGCACTGCATGAAGATCGCCCGGCGCGAAGCGCCGAGCGCGCGGCGCACGCCGACTTCACCACCACGACGCAGGAACTTGGCCAGCAACAGGCCGACGGTGTTGAGCAGGCACACCAGCAGGAAGCCGAACGCCAGCCATACCTGCAGGCGGACGTCGCCCGGCACCACCTTGTTGAAATCCAGCCACTCCATCACGTTGCGCAGGCGCACGTTGGTCGGCCGTTCGAAACGGCCCGCGCTGCGCTGCTGGTCCGAATAGTTGCCCAGGTACTGCTTGTAGGCCGATGCCTTGGCGGCGGTGTCCAACTGCACCCAGTACTGGATCCACACGCAGGGCGCGTTCACGCCGGTCGCGCCTTCCGGATCCGTTCCCGAATCGCCCCAGCAATCCATGCTGCCGTTGCGTCCCATCTTCAGATCGCGCGAGGTGGAGAATGGCAGGAACACCTGTTCCAGTTCGCCGAACTGGTCGCTGTTCATGTCGTAGAAGCGCGGTGTCGGACGCCATTCGTCGAGCACGCCAACAATGGTGAAATCGACCTTGTCCAGACGCACGCTCTTGCCGACGCTGTTGCCGCCACCGAACAGTTTGTCGTTCAGAGCCTTGGCGATCACCGCCACCCGGCCATGGCGTTCGTCCTCGGTCGCGCTCCAGCCGGCACCGAACAGGAACGGCATGTTGAACATCGGGAAAATATCGGCCGTGGAGTAACGCGCATCCACCTGGAACGGCATCAGTCCCTGCTTGTCCGGCGTGATGGCCAGGCCGCCGCCGGTCATCATCGCCTGGCGGTCGCCGCGTTTTTCGCGCAACAGCTTTTCCGCGTCGAAACGCGTCACCTGCTGGGCGGGTTCGTCGCCCGGAGTAAAGCCGTTCATGCTTTCCGGCGCCATCTGCACGTAGTACAGGACGCTGCTGCGCGTGGGCACCGGGTCGCCTGAGAGCACGTAGAACACGGTCAGCGTGGTCATGCTGGCGCCGATGCCCAGCGCGATCGCCAGCACCATCAGCGCGGTCAGCACCTTGTTGCGCCTGAAGCTGCGCAGGGCCAGGTTGAAGTAATAGCCGAACATGGCCTTCTCCTTACGCCGAGGCGTCGATGGAAGCGCTGGCCGACTGCGCGACGCGGATCAGGCTGGGCTCCACCGACAGGTCGGTGGCCATGCCGTCGACGATGTGCACGTTGCGTTGCGCGCGCGCGGCCAGTTCCGGGTCGTGGGTCACCATGATGATGGTGGTGCCCTTGGCGTTGATGTCTTCCAGCAGCTCCAGCACGCCGCGCGCCATCTGCGAGTCCAGGTTGCCGGTCGGTTCGTCGGCCAGCAGCAGGCGCGGATTGCCGGCCAGGGCGCGGGCGATGGCCACGCGCTGTTGCTGGCCGCCGGAGAGTTCGGCCGGGAAATGCTTCATGCGCGAACCCAGGCCCACCTGGCCCAGGGCTTCCTCGATGCGTTGCCTGCGTTCGGCCGCGGCCATGCCGCGGTAGCGCAACGGCACGTCGACGTTGTCGAACAGGTTGAGGTCGGGAATGAGATTGAAGCCCTGGAAGATGAAGCCGATCTTCTGGTTGCGCAGGCGGCTGCGCGCATCGTCCGACAGGCCTTTCACGTTCTCGCCGTCGAGGGTGAACTCGCCGCCGGTGAAGTCCTCCAGCAGGCCGGCGATGTTGAGAAAGGTGGTCTTGCCGGAACCGGAAGGACCGGTGACGGCGACGAACTCGCCTTCCTTCACATGCAGGTCGAGCGAACGCAACGCGTGCGTTTCGACCATCGCGGTGCGGTAGACCTTGGTGACCTGGCGCATGTCGAGCATCGGAGTTTCCTTTGGCGGGTTGTCGGGTTGGAAAGAAAGAGGGGAGAGGGTGGTTCGAAAGGATCAGTGGATGGTCACGCGCTCGGCATCGGCGAACTGGTCGCTGCCGGAGACGACGATTTTTTCGCCGGGCTGCAGGCCCGACACGATCTCGACCGAGCTCAGGCTGCTGGCGCCGGTCTGGATGGGGCGGCGTACCGCGCGGCTGCCATCGACCACGTAGACGAAGCCGCCGCCCTGCTCCAGGAACGAGCCGCGCTCGACCATCACCACGTTGCGCCGGGTGTCGAGCACGATGCGCGCGGACAGGCGCTGGTTCTGGCGCAGGCCCGGGGGCTGCTTGCCCTCGGCGAAGCGCAGGCGCGCGTTGACTTCGCCGTTGACTACCTCGGGCGAAACCGCCGACACCTGCGCGGCGTATTGAATGTTGTTGCTGCCGATCTGCGCCGGCATGCCGATGGCCAGATCGCGGGCGAAGCTTTCCGGCACCTTGATCTCGACTTCGAACACGCTCAGGTCGACCACGCTGAGGATCGGCCCGTTGCTGGCGACGATGGTTCCCTGCGGAATCTGCACCTGGCCGATCTGCCCATCGAAGGGCGCGCGCACGGTCAACGCATCCACCTGACGCTGCAGTTCAGCCACCACGGCGCGCTGGCGATCGGCCAGCAGGCGCTTGTTGCGCGAATCCAGGCCGGCGCCCTCACCCTGTAGCCCCGAATCCTTGCGCGCAGCGGCCAGGCCGATGTCGGCCTTCTTCAGTTCGTCCTGCGCCTTGGCGTATTCGTTCTGCGACACGGCACCGCCCTGGTAGGCGCGCTCGTAGCGCTCCAGGTCGCGTTGGGCGGCGGTGCGCTCGATCTGCGCCTGGTCCAGCAATTTGGCGGCCAACGATCGCGCGATCTGCGCATCCAGAATCGCGCGGCTGGCTTCGGCTTCCATGCTGGCCAGGGTGGAACCTTCCTGGGCAAGCTTGCTGCGCAGCTCGGGGCTGTCGATCTCGGCCAGGGCCTGGCCCTTCTTCACCACGTCGCCCGCGACTACTTTCAAGGACACGGTGCCGGCGGCGATGGCGTACAGGGTGGGGCTGTTGGCGGCGATGACCCGGCCGTCGGCGCTGATGTCGCGGACCAGATCGCCACGGGTCACCTCGGCGATGCGCACCCGCGAGGCGTCGAAGGAGCGACCGCCGCCCAGCCAGCCGCTGGCCACCCATGCCAGCAGCGCCAGCAGCAATGCCGCGGCGCCACCGCCGACCAGCCAGGCCTTGGGCACGCGCTTGCGCGCCGCCACGACCGGCTTGATCGCCTGGTCCTGGGCCGAGGTGTCGCGGATACGGAAGGGATCGCTGTTGGTCTGCATGGGGCGTTGGGCTGTCCGCGGACGGCTGGGTCTTGGATGCGACAATCAACGCAATGGTTGTGCCAATCGCAAACCACTGAATTGAAAGGGGAAATACTCGGACAATAGTGTCCGCGCGGACACTTCGAGCGTCCGCGCGGACGGTGCCGGCGGGATTCGCCGTTTACACTGCACACCTCACTCCAGGAGCAGCCCCTACATGTGCGGCATCGTTGGCGCGATCGCGGATCGCGATGTGGTTCCGGTACTGATCGAAGGACTCAAGCGGCTGGAATACCGCGGCTACGACTCCGCCGGCATCGCCCTGGTGGAGGGTAATGAAGTGAGCCGCGTGCGCCGCACCGGCCGCGTGGCGGAAATGGAAAGCGCGGCCATCGCCGAGGATTTCCACGCCCACCTGGGCATCGGGCACACCCGCTGGGCCACCCACGGCGGGGTCACCGAGGCCAACGCCCATCCACACATCAGCCATGGCGTGGCCCTGGTCCACAACGGCATCATCGAGAACCACGAAGAGCAGCGCGAGCGCCTGCGCCAGCTCGGCTACGAATTCGAATCGCAGACCGACACCGAAGTCATCGCCCACCTCATCCATCACCACCTGCAGCAGGGCGCCGACCTGCTGGCCGCGTTGCAGCGGGCGGTGAAGGAACTGACCGGCGCCTACGCGCTGGCCGTGGTCAGCCGCAAGGAGCCCGAGCGCATGGTCTGCGC
>JAKFDG010000335.1:0-3432 GCA_036677285.1 Pseudoxanthomonas sp. | reverse complement strand
CAGACCACGCACGGCCCGGTGGCGAACCGCGCCCAGTTCAATCGGGTGCAGGAGATGATCGGCATCGGGATCGCCGAAGGTGCGCGCCTTGTTTGTGGCGGCTCCGGCCGGCCAGAGGGCTTGCGTCGCGGCTTCTACTGCAGGCCGACCATCTTCTCCGCGGTGCATTCTGAAATGCAGATCGCGCAGGAAGAGATCTTCGGGCCGGTACTCGCGTTGATCCCCTATGACAGCGTGGACGAGGCCGTGGAGATCGCCAACGACACGGTCTACGGCCTGGGCGCTCACGTCCAGGGCGAGGACCTCGCTGCGGCGCGCGCAGTCGCGGCGCGAATCCGCTCCGGACAGGTCCACATCAACAACCCGGCCTGGAGTCCGCACGCACCCTTCGGCGGCTACAAGCGGTCAGGAAATGGCCGCGAATACGGGCTGGAAGGCCTTGAGGAGTACCTGGAAACCAAGGCGATCCTGGGGTTCGGACAGGAGCAGCCAGCATGAGCACAGCCTTGGTACAAAGAGCACAGACATCCAACAACGACCGAAACCCATCCATGTCCCAGCCCCTGCGCATCCTCGAGACTTCCACCACCCCGCCGGCCAGCGCCGACGTCGTCGTGATCGGCGGCGGGATCATCGGTGTTTTCACCGCCTATTACCTGGCCCGGCGCGGGCTTTCGGTCGCCGTGGTCGAAAAGGGCCGCATCGGCGCCGAGCAATCGAGCCGCAATTGGGGCTGGTGCCGCCAGCAAAACCGTGACGCCCGCGAACTGCCCATGGCGACCCGGAGCCTCGAGCTCTGGGATCAGTTTGCTGCCGACAGCGGCGAAAACACGGGCTTCAATCGCCACGGCCTGCTCTACCTTAGCGATGACGAAGCCCAAATTTCCGGCTGGGCCCGTTGGCGCGAATTCGCGAAGACTACCGGCGTGACCACGCACATGCTGAGCGGCCGAGAGGCCTCGGAGCGGGGCCAGGCGACGGGCCGCGCGTGGAAGGGCGGTGTCTTCTCACCCAGCGACGGCACGGCCGACCCGGCCAAGGCGGCGCCCGCGGTGGCAGCCGCACTCATGAAACTCGGCGGCACCGTCCACCAGAACTGCGCAGCTCGCGGCATCGAGCTGGAGGGCGGCCGCGTCAGCGGCGTCGTGACTGAGGCCGGAACCATCAAGACCCGCACCGCGGTTCTCGCAGGCGGCGCATGGGCATCGTCGTTCTGCCACCAACTCGGCGTGCGGTTTCCGCTGGCCACGGTGCGTCAATCCATCGTGCGTGTGTCGCCGGTGGAGCAGCGCCTGCCGGACGCCCTGGCCGGCCCAAGCGTCGCCGTCACCCGGCGCCCCGACGGCCACTACATCCTGGCCATCAGCGGGCGCGGGCGCGTCGACCCCACGCCGCAGCTGCTGCGTTTCGCGCCGCAGTTCGTGCCAATGTTCGCCAAGCGCTGGCGCAACGTGTTTCCCGGTGGCCTGGAAGGCATCCGCTGGGGCCACGAAACCCGCGCGCGGTGGAAGCTGGACGCTCCGACACCGATGGAACGGGCGCGCATCCTCGACCCGAAGCCCGACCCCGCGGGTGTCCGCGAAACCCACCGCCGTGCCATCGACTTGTTGCCTGCGCTGCGCGAAGCCCGCATCGCGAACACCTGGGCGGGCTACATCGACAGCACGCCCGATGGCGTGCCGGGCATCGGAGAAGTGCCGCAGGTGCCCGGGTTCATCCTGGCCGCGGGCTTCTCGGGACACGGTTTCGGCATCGGTCCCGGCGCGGGCCACCTGATCGCGGACCTCGTCACGGCGGCCAAGCCCATCTTCGATCCCGCGCCTTTCGACCCCGCCCGGTTCAACGGGTCGGCGTGGGGCAAGGTGGCCGACTTCTAGTGAGCGCGCCACGGACGCGGCGGCCGAAAGCCAGGGCCATGCAAAGTTCCGGCAAGCGCCCGGATTGAAGCGGACTCCACTTGCACCGCGCAGGCGCGCATGCAAAGGCGCACAGCATCGACTACAAACCATCGGACGCCGTCGCGCTTCGTCAGCGATCGCGCATCGCGAGCACCCGATCGCAGGCTCACGAGCCAGTTGGTCAATCGGATGCGCGACAAGTACGTGCTGATCAGCGCGTGTGCGGCGTGGTGCTGCGCTCGGAATGAGACGCGGCGCTCGCGGTTCCTCGCGGCAAACTGGTGCGGCTGCTCGCGGACTGGTCGTTCAGCGATGTTCCCGCAATGGCATTGACGCCGGCACGCAAAGGTGCGACGGCGCGGGTCAGCGAGCTGCTGCGCTTCCTGCAGGCGAGTTTCAGGCCCAAGCCCCACTGGCGGCTGTAGACCGCGCGCTTGCCGCAGTTTTGGCGCGAGTCCAGGCCGCATCCGGTATTTGCTGCTGCTCCTGCCCGCGTGTGCCGCGCCATGTACTACGGATGCGGCGTAATCTTGACTGCATGAACACACGCTCGACGTCCTCCATTGAGCGCGTGCTGCAGCAGGAGGCCTGAAATGAGCGATCAGACAATGCCGCAATACGAGCTGCGCTTCCAGTCCCTTGTCGATGGGCGGTGCTACGCATTTCCATGCGATCCGGCGGGCCGTGTCGACATGAACCAGCTGAGCGACCGGGTGCGCAACGACTATCTGTTTGCGCGCGCCTTGGTGGGTCGCGACATGGCCGCCCCGGCCATGGAGAGTTGCAGCATGTCCCAATGATGTACGCGCACGTATATCAATCCTGAGTGGACGACTCCTCAATTTTTGCGGCCTCACGGTCACCGAGGTCATCGCGCAGGCGCGCGGCGTCTCTCCGGCCGAGGTCGGCCACTACCGCATCCGTCCTCCCATCAAGCCGATCACGCTCGAAGAGCTGGCCGCGCTTTGATTTCCCCGCGCACTTGTCATTGCGGGCTCGACCCGCAATCCATCGCATGTTGGCCGACGCCATCTCCGGCGGGGCATGGATCCCGGGTCAAGCCCGGGATGACAGTCAACGTCAGCCGGCTGGTCGCGGAGCACCAGCGTCAGGACAACTTGTCCTTGAGCCGGTAATAGGCACCGACCAGGGGCAGGAACCAGGGAGGGCCGAAGTGGCCCGGGATGGCCGGCCAGCTGAAGTCTTTCCAGGGATTCAGGTCGGTGCGTCCATCCATGACCTCCGCCATGATCGTCCCCATCAAGGTCGACATCTGAGTGCCGTGGCCGCTGTAGCCCATGGAATAGTAGATGCCCTTGCGCTCGCCGGCGCGCGGCAGCCGGTCACGCGTCATGTCGACCATGCCGCCCCAGCAATAGTCGATGCGCGCGGTGCTGAGCTCGGGAAAGATGTCGTGCAACGCAGCGCGCAGGATGGCGCCGCTCTTTTCGTCCGAGGCAGGATTGGAGACGGCGAAGCGGGCGCGTCCCCCGAAGAGCAGCCGGTTGTCGGGTGTGGTCCGGAAGTAGTTGAC
>JAKFDG010000334.1:0-8462 GCA_036677285.1 Pseudoxanthomonas sp. | reverse complement strand
GACCGCCGGCTGCCGCCGCTGTCGCATCTGGTCGGGCTGGCATTGCTCGCCACGCTTGCATGGTTCGCCTTCACCCACCATTTCTCCGGGCTGGCGCTCGGCGGCTTCACCACCGGGATCCTGGTGCTGGTGGCCGCGTGGGAAACGATGGCATTGCGACGTCCGGCGCGGGCGCGCTAACGCAGGAAATCATGCAGCGCCCGGGCGTATTCCGGATCGGCGGAAATGTCGTTGTGTCCAGCCTGTGGAAATTCGATCACCCGGGGCTTGCGCGCAAGCGATGACAGCAGGCGGTCGGTATTGCGTGGCGGAATCACTTCGTCCCGCCCCGCACGCAGTATCAGCAACGGGCCGGTGTATCGCGGCAGGTAGCGGGTGGATTCGTAGCGGTCCCGCATCAGCCAGCGTACCGGGAACATCGGATAGTGCGATTGCGCGACATCGGCCAGGCTGTCGAAAGGCGTGACCAGCACCAGCTTGTGCACCGGTCGTTGCGCGGCGACATAGCTGGCGACGCCGCTGCCCAGACTACGGCCGATCAATGCGATGGATCCACTGGGATGCTCCGCCCGCGCGTGGTCGTACAAGACCAGCGCATCGGCGAACAGCGCGGCTTCGCTCGGCTTTCCCTCGCTCGCGCCATAGCCGCGATAGGCCAGCAGGTACACGGTGCTGTCCGGGAACAGTTTTCTGAAATCGTCGCGCGACGAATCCAGTCCTTCGGCGTTGCCGCCGAAATAAAGGATGGCGCTGGGTCGTCCGGGGTTGATCTGCCAGCCACGCAGGATCACATCCCCGCGCGGGAGGCTGAAGTCGGTTTCGTGTGCGGAAACCTGGGTAAAGCCCGGGTAGTAGATCAGGCTGCGCTGCTTGAAGTAGAGCAGGGTGCACACGCCCGAATAGGCGACCAGCAGCAGGACGATGACGACCAGCAACGACTTTCCCGGCATCGGCATCAGCCGTGGCGTCGCTGCGCTTCGGCGAACGCCGCCAACTGCTCCGGTGTCGCGTCCTTCTGGTACTTCGCCTTCCACTCCCCGAACGGCATGCCGTAGATGCGTTCGCGGGCCTCGTCCTTGCTCATCGCCTGCCCGGAGGCCTCGGCCGCCTCGCGATACCAGTCGGACAGGCAGTTGCGGCAGAAGCCGGCCAGGATCATCAGGTCGATGTTCTGCACATCACTGCGTTCTTCATTGAGGTGCCGGAGCAGGCGGCGGAAGGCGGCGGCTTCGAGTGCGGTGGTGTCGGGCATGGCTGAATCGGAGACAATAAGGGCCAACGACTTTACACCCGCCTGCCCGATGACCCCTGCTTCTCCAGACGCTCCCCACCAAGCCCGCATCCTCGACGGCCGCCGTATCGCCGAAGACCTGCTCGACGAACTCAAGGTCAAGGTCGACGCGCGCGTCGCCGCCGGCCTGTCGCGTCCGGGGCTCGCGGTGGTGCTGGTGGGCGGAGATCCGGCCTCCGCCGTGTACGTGCGCAACAAGCGGCGGGCGGCGGAGAAGGTGGGCATCGAGGCCTTCGACCACGATCTGCCTGCCGGCACATCGGAAAACGACCTGTTGGCGCTGATCGACAGGCTGAACGACGACCCGACGGTCCACGGCATCCTGGTGCAGCTTCCGCTGCCAGGGATTCCCGATGCCAGCCGCCTGATCCACCGCATCGACCCGCGCAAGGACGTGGACGGTTTCCATCCGGAAAACGTCGGCCACCTGGCCCTGCGCGAATTCGGCCTGCGCCCGTGCACTCCGCGCGGCATCACCACGCTTCTGGGCTACACCGACAAGCCGGTGCGTGGGCAGAACGCCACTATCGTCGGGGTCAGCAACCACGTCGGCCGGCCCATGGCGCTGGAGCTGCTGATCGCCGGCTGCACCGTGACCAGCTGCCACAAGTTCACCCCGCCGCAGGTGCTGGAGGCCCGGGTCCGCGATGCCGACATCCTGGTCGTGGCCGCCGGCCGGCCGGGGCTGATTCCGGGCGAATGGGTCAAGCCCGGTTCGGTGGTGATCGACGTGGGTATCAACCGCCTGGAAGACGGCAGCCTGGTCGGCGACATCGGTTACGAAGCGGCGGCCCGTCGCGCCAGCTGGATCACCCCCGTCCCGGGCGGGGTAGGGCCTATGACCGTGGCCACGCTGATGCAGAACACGCTGGAAGCGGCCGAGGCTGCGGCCTGAGCTGTAGGGACAGGCGTCGGTAGCCGTGGGAAACGCCCGCAAGTCCTTCTCCCAGCGGGCTGTGGCGCGTTCGGCCCTACCATATGCGCGCGGCGCCGCGGCGCGGTACAATTACGCGCTTCCCCACACTCGGGTTTGCCGATGCTCCGCATCCAGGCTGAAGCACTGACGTACGACGACGTTTCCCTCGTCCCCGCCCATTCCACCGTCCTGCCCAAGGATGTCAACCTGGGAACGCGGCTTACGCGCGACCTGCGGCTGACCCTGCCCATCGTCTCTGCGGCCATGGACACCGTGACCGAAGCACGCCTGGCCATCGCCATGGCCCAGTTGGGCGGCATCGGCATCATCCACAAGAACCTGACCGTCGAGCAGCAGGCCGCGCAGGTGGCCAAGGTCAAGAAGTTCGAGGCCGGCGTCATCAAGGACCCCTTCACGGTGAGTCCGGAAACCACCATCGGCGATGTCCTGGCCCTGACCCGCGCGCGCAACATCTCCGGCGTGCCGGTGGTGGAGGACGGACGGCTGATGGGCATCGTCACCAGCCGCGACATGCGATTCGAGGCCAAGCTGGACGACCCGGTCCGCCACATCATGACCAAGAAGGAACGCCTGGTCACGGTGAAGGAAGGCGCAAGCGACCAGGAAGTGGTGCAACTGCTGCACAAGCACCGCATCGAGAAGGTGCTGGTGGTCAACGACAGCTTCGAGCTGCGCGGCCTGATCACGGTCAAGGACATCCAGAAGAAGACCGACAACCCGAACGCCGCCAAGGACAGTGCCACGCGCCTGCTGGTCGGCGCCGCGTTGGGCGTCGGTGGCGATACCGACCAGCGTGTCGAAGCGCTGGCCGCGGCGGGCGTGGACGTGGTCATCGTCGATACCGCGCATGGTCATTCGCAGGGCGTGATCGACCGCGTCGCCTGGATCAAGAAACGCTTCCCGCAGTTGCAGGTGATCGGCGGCAACATCGTCACCGGCGATGCGGCATTGGCGCTCATGGATGCCGGCGCGGATGCGGTCAAGGTCGGCGTGGGTCCCGGTTCCATCTGTACCACGCGCATGGTGGCCGGTGTCGGCGTTCCGCAGATCACTGCGGTGTCGATGGTGGCCGAGGCGTTGCAGGATCGCATCCCGCTGATCGCCGACGGCGGCATCCGCTATTCCGGCGACATCGGCAAGGCGATCGTGGCCGGCGCATCCACGGTGATGATCGGTGGTCTGTTCGCCGGTACCGAGGAAGCGCCGGGCGAAGTCGAACTGTTCCAGGGCCGCAGCTACAAGAGCTATCGCGGCATGGGCAGCCTGGGAGCGATGGAGAAGGGCAGCAAGGACCGCTATTTCCAGGATGCCAGCGATGCCGACAAGCTGGTGCCGGAAGGCATCGAGGGTCGCGTGCCGTATCGCGGCGCGTTGAGCAGCATCATCCACCAGCTGGTCGGAGGCCTGCGCGCCACCATGGGATACGTGGGCTGCGCGACCATCGAGGAGATGCAGAAGAAGCCGACCTTCGTGACCATCACCGGCGCGGGCCAGCGCGAGAGCCACGTGCATGACGTGCAGATCACCAAAGAGCCGCCGAATTACAGGATGGGTTGAATGGCGCGATTGAAAAAGAATCGTCATTCCCGCGAAGGCGGGAATCGCTCTTGCTTCTTCTCAACAACGGGCCTCTGAAAAACTAAAAGCGATTCCCGCCTTCGCGGGGCTTTTAACAGCCGAATGGCTGGTCATGACGACCATATTATTTATTCGCCCACAATCTGTGTAGCGCATGCAATCCACGACCAACATCCACACCGACAAGATCCTCATCCTCGACTTCGGCGCGCAATACACGCAGCTGATCGCGCGCCGTATCCGCGAGATCGGCGTTTATTGCGAGATCTGGGCGTGGGACCATGACCCGTCCGAGATCGCCGCCTATGGCGCCAAGGGAATCGTCCTTTCAGGCGGTCCTGAATCCACGACAGAAGCCGGTGCGCCGGTCGCGCCGCAACAGGTGTTCGATTCCGGCTTGCCGATCCTCGGCATCTGTTACGGCATGCAGACCCTGGCCGCGCAACTGGGCGGAGCGACCGAAGCAGCAGATGCACGTGAATTCGGCCATGCCGAAGTGGAAGTCGTCGTGCCGGACGCATTGTTCGCCGGCCTCAACGACCACGCCAGCTCGCCACCGCGACTCAATGTGTGGATGAGCCACGGCGACCATGTGTCGAAGGCGCCGCCAGGCTTCACGGTCACCGCCGTGACCGACCGCATCCCGGTTGCCGCGATGTCCAACGAGGACAAGCGCTGGTATGGCGTGCAGTTCCATCCCGAAGTCACCCACACCCGCCAGGGCGAGGCGCTGCTGCGCCGGTTCGTGGTCGACATCTGCGGCTGCAAGACCTTGTGGACCGCGGCCAACATCATCGACGATCAGATCGCCCGCGTGCGCGAGCAGGTCGGTTCCGACGAAGTGATCCTGGGCCTGTCCGGCGGCGTCGATTCCTCCGTAGTCGCGGCCCTGCTGCACCGGGCGATCGGCGAGCAGCTGACCTGCGTGTTCGTCGACACCGGCCTGCTGCGCTGGCACGAAGGCGACCAGGTGATGGCGATGTTCGCCGAGCACATGGGCGTGAAGGTCATTCGCGTCAACGCCGCCGACCGCTATTTCAAGGCGCTTGAAGGCGTGGCCGATCCCGAAGCCAAGCGCAAGATCATCGGTAACCTGTTCGTCGATATTTTCGATGAGGAATCCAACAAGCTCGCCAACGCCAAGTGGCTGGCCCAGGGCACGATCTATCCGGACGTGATCGAGTCCGCCGGCAGCAAGACCGGCAAGGCGCACGTGATCAAGAGCCACCACAACGTCGGTGGCCTGCCGGAGCACATGAAGCTTGGCCTGGTCGAGCCGCTGCGCGAACTGTTCAAGGATGAAGTGCGGCGCCTGGGCGTCGAACTCGGCCTGCCGCGCGCGATGGTCTACCGACATCCGTTCCCGGGCCCGGGCCTGGGCGTGCGCATCCTTGGCGAAGTTAAGCGTGAGTACGCCGAACTGCTGGCGCAGGCCGACGCGATCTTCATCGAGGAGCTGCGCAAGGCCGACTTGTACGACAAGACCAGCCAGGCTTTCGCCGTGTTCCTGCCAGTGAAATCGGTGGGCGTGGTCGGCGACGCACGTGCCTACGAATGGGTGATCGCATTGCGCGCGGTCGAGACTATCGACTTCATGACCGCGCATTGGGCGCACCTGCCGTACGACTTTCTTGGCACAGTTTCTAACCGTATTATCAATGAGTTACGCGGTATTTCTCGTGTTGTGTACGACATAAGCGGCAAGCCGCCGGCGACGATCGAGTGGGAATGACGCTGCGGGCGCCACGTGACTGACCAAACCTCAATCGACGAGCAATGGATGCGCCACGCGCTGGCACTGGCCGACCGCGCCGAGCGCGAGGATGACGAGATTCCCGTCGGTGCCGTGTTGGTCGGTGCCGATGGCCAAGCCCTCGGCGAAGGCTGGAACCGCAACCTGGCCGAACACGACCCCACTGCACATGCCGAGATCGTCGCCATGCGTCGCTCAGGGCAGAAGCTCGGCAACCATCGTCTGGTCGGCAGCACGCTGTACGTGACCCTGGAGCCCTGCGCGATGTGCGCGATGGCGATGGTGCACGCGCGGGTGGCGCGGCTGGTGTTCGCGGCTACCGATCCCAAGACCGGGGCCTGCGGCAGCGTGTTCGATTTGCTCGCCGACCCGCGCCACAACCACCGCGTGGAAGTGCGGGGCGGGATCCTGGCGGAAGAGGCCAGCCGTCGCCTGAGCAATTATTTCCGGGCCAAGCGCGGCAAACCGCTGCTCGACTAAGGCTTGAACCGCCTCAATCGTGGTGTTTGGCGACGGTGCGGTGGTCCATTTCCTCGTTCACGGCCTTCACCGCCAGGGTCGACTCGCGCGCCAGCAACAGGCTGGCGGCGAACATCGCCAGCACGCCCAGTGCTGCCAGGACGGTGGGAGCCGCGCCCAGGCGATGGGCCAGGAAGTTGTCCGCTGCCACGGCCAGGCTGGTACCCACGAACAGGCTGATGGCGGTGTAGAGCAGTTGGCCCGCGCGCAGGATGATCAGGCTGCGCCGGCGCTGCATCGCGATGCGCTTCTCGTAGATCGTGCGCTGCGCCGGGTCTTGTACGTCTGGCAATTCCTTCAGCAGCGTACGCGCGCGATCGATGATCCGCGCCAGCCGGTTGTTGGCCGACAGCAGCAGCGACGCGGTCGCGGTCAGGAAGAAGGCCGGCGCCAGCATCGCGGTGAGGATGGCGTAGTGCGCGTAGGGATCGCTGTTCTGGAGCATGGGCAGGGCCGTGGGGTGGCTGCGTTATCATGCGGCACAATGCGATCCTTCCGCAAAACCGGGCTCGCAGCTGGCCGTACTTCCCCATCAGGACCACCGCGAAAGCATGACCGCCGACAACCCGCATAACGACCGCCTGATCTGGATCGACCTGGAAATGACCGGGCTGGATACCGGGCAGGACTCCATCATCGAGATCGCCACCGTGGTGACCGATTCGAAGTTGAACGTGCTGGCCGAGGGCCCCGAGTTCGCCATCGCCCATCCGCTCGCGGTGCTGGAAGCGATGGACGACTGGAACCGGGCCCAGCACGGCAAGTCTGGTTTGTGGAAGCGGGTGCTGGAAAGCACGGTGACGCTGGGGCAGGCCGAAGCGCAGACCGTGGCGTTCCTGGCCCAATGGGTGCCCGCGAATGCCTCGCCGATGTGCGGGAACTCTATCTGCCAGGACCGCCGATTCCTGCACCGGCTGATGCCGCGGCTGGAGAAGTATTTCCACTACCGCAACCTCGACGTCAGCACGCTGAAGGAATTGGCGCGGCGCTGGGCACCGAAGGTGCTGGAAGGCGTGCGCAAGCAGTCCGCCCATACCGCGCTGAGCGACGTGCGCGATTCGATCGACGAATTGCGGCATTACCGCAAGCACCTAGCCGAGCTGGCCGGGGAGTGATGCCGACTGTCGTAGGAGCGGCCTCAGCCGCGACCCTGGCAACGGAATTACCCTGACGATTCCCGGGTAGACATTTCTCCGGTCGCGGCTGGCCGCTCCTTCATGAAACTCAGGTGCGCTAAATGGTTGGCTTCGCCGCAGCCACATCCCCGTCATCGGCAACCGACCGGGTGATGATCTCGGTCAGCGGGGTGCCATCGGCATTGTGGTGGTACACGTGCAGGTCGCGCTGCGGGTAGGGCAGGGACAGGCCGTTGCCGATGATCTGGGTGCGCACTGCTTCGGTCACCTGGCTCCTGGCGTCGCCGAAGTCCTTGGTCTTGGCCCAGGCGAACAGGGTCAGGTCGACGCTGCTCTCGCTCAGGCGAGAGACCTGCACGAACGGCTCCGGCGTCTTCAGGATCAGCGGGTTTCCGGTCGCGATCTCCATCAGGATTTCGCGTGCGCGCTTCAGGTCGTCGTCGTAGCCCACGCCCACCAGGATATCGATCCGGCGCTCCGGCTTGGCGCTGAAATTGATGATGGGCGCGGTGGTGACCATGCTGTTGGGCAGGATGATCAGGCGGTTGTCCATGGTGCGCATGCGGGTCTGGAAGATGCGGATCTCCTCGACTACGCCTTCCATGCCTGCGGCCTGCACATGGTCGCCGTCGCGGAAGGGGCGCAGCACGATCAGCATTACGCCCGAGGCGATATTGGACAGCGAGTCCTTCAGCGCCAGGCCGACCGCCAGGCCGGCGGCGCCGAGCACCGCAAACATCGACGTGGGCGGCACGCCGATGGAGCTCAGCGCGGTCACCAGGACCAGCACCATCATCGCCGCGTAGCTGACGTTGCGCAGGAATCCGGACAGGGTGGTGTCGACGTGGGCACGTCCCAGCACGCGTTCCAGCCCGGCACTGAGCCGCTTGGCCAGCCACATGCCGATCAGGAAGATCAGCGCCGCGGCGAGCAGCTTGAGACCCCAGGTTTCGAGCAACTGCAGCCAGTCGATCCCGTGGATGTCCTTCACGAGATCCGTCGCGGGAGCGGGCGCCTTGGCCTGGATCATTGCGCCTTGAGCTTGGCCAGCCGCAGCCAGGTGTCGACCACGGTATCGGGATTCAGCGACACCGATTCGATGCCTTCCTGCATCAGCCATTCGGCGAGATCCGGATGATCCGACGGACCCTGTCCGCAGATGCCGATGTACTTGCCCTTGGCCTTGGCGCTCTTGATCGCCATCGACAGCAGCTTCTTCACCGCGGGATCGCGTTCGTCGAACAGGTG
>JAKFDG010000333.1:0-4019 GCA_036677285.1 Pseudoxanthomonas sp. | reverse complement strand
CACATCGCCCGGCATGAGGGTCATGTAGCGGCTGATGTAGCTCACCAGTTTTGCGACCGTGAACACCATGGTCCGGGTATTGCCGTTCTGGTAACGGTGGCCGTTCACTTCCAGCCACAACGCCAGGTTCTGCGGATCCGGAATTTCGTCGCGGGTGACCAGCCAGGGCCCGATCGGGCCGAAGGTGTCGCAGCTCTTGCCTTTGACCCACTGTCCGCCATGTTCGAGCTGAAACTCTCGCTCGGACAAGTCGTTGATGACGGCGTAACCGGCCACATGCTCCAGCGCGGTTTCGATGGGCACGTCATGCGCCTTGTCGCCGATCACCACGCCCAGTTCGACTTCCCAATCGGTCTTGTGCGAATCGCGCGGAATCACCACCGCGTCGTCCGGCCCGACCACCGCGCTGGTCGCCTTCATGAACAATATCGGCTGTTCCGGTACGGCCATGCCCGATTCGGCGGCATGGTCGGCGTAGTTCAGGCCTACGCAGATGAACTTGCCGATCCGCCCTACCGCTGCCCCCAGTCGCACGTTCTCGGCGACCAGAGGCAAGGACGCGATGTCCAGGGCACGGAGTGCGTCCAATCCAGCGGCGGTGAGATGCTCGCCGGCGATATCGTCGACGATATGGCTGAGGTCGCGAATGCGTCCCTCGCCATCCAATAATCCCGGTCGTTCGTTTCCGCTCGGTCCGTAGCGCAGTAGTTTCATCGCGGTATCTCCTTACTCTTACGTTCGTTAGTTCGACCAGCCGCCGTCGATGATGTGGGTTTGTCCGGTAGTGAAAGAGGACTCGTCGGAAGCCAGGTAAACCACCAGCGCCGCGATTTCCTTCGGCTCGCCCAGCCGGCCCATCGGCTGACGCTCGATGAAGCTTTTCCACACGGCTTCCTGGTCGCCGCCCAGCGCGGCGACGCGCTCGGAAAGCGACGGGGTCTTGATGGTTCCCGGGCAGATAGCATTGCAGCGCACGCCCTGGGTGACGAAATCGGCCGCAATCGCCTTGCTCAAGCCGATCACCGCCGCCTTGGTAGTGGAGTAAGCGAATCGATTGGGTACGCCCTTGATGCTCGAGGCGACCGAAGACATATTGATGATGCTTCCCTGGCCTTGCGCGAGCATGCCGGGCAGCACTGCGCGGCACAGCGAATACATGGCGTCCACGTTGATCGCGAAGGAGCGGCGCCACGCCTCCTGATCGCAATCGAGGATGTTGCCTTGATGCACGTAGCCGGCGCAGTTGAAGAGCACATCGAACGCGCCCCGTGCGGACACGAACGCGTCGATATCCTCGGGACGGGTGACGTCCAGTACCTGTGTCTCGATCGACCCGGACTCCGCCGAGAGCGAGGCCAGGGCCTGTGCATCGATATCGGTGGCCAGCACCAACGCCCCTTCGCGCGCGCACGCCAGCGCGCTTTCGCGGCCGATGCCCGCACCGGCCGCGGTGATCAGGCAGCGCTTTCCTTGCAGGCGGCCGCTCATCGCGTCACTGCCCGAGCAGAAGTAGATAGTGGATACATCGTTTTGCTCCCGCAATTCATAGGTAGGATTTCCGCTCCAGACGATAGAAGCGCTGGGCGTTGTTGGCGAAGACGTCTTCCTGATGCCCTGCGGCCAAGCGTTCCACCAGCGCTTTGGCCATGTCGAACCAGTGCAGGTAGTCGGCAGTGGCGGTCAGCACGGGCCAGTCGCTGCCCCACATGATCCGCCCGGGCCCGAAACTGGCGAACAGATGCGCCACGTAAGGTTCAATGTCCGCCGCTGATGCATGGCGCCTCGCTTCCGATAGCAAGCCGGACAATTTGCACTGCAAATTAGTTTGGCTGGCCAGGCACGCGATCTGCTGCGCCCAACCGTCGAACCCCTCGCCGGCGATATCTGGCTTCCCGGCGTGGTCGAGCACGGCCCTCAGCTGGGGATGACGGCTCAGTCGCTCCGCAAGTGCTGGCAAGTGCACAGGTGTGACCAAGGCGTCGAACGACAGATCGTTGGCCACCAGCGCATTGAACGCGGGATCCAGCGCAGACCTCAGCAACCATTGCGTGTCCGGAATATCCTGGACCATCGGCCGCAGCCCTTTCAAACGACCCTGCGCAGCCCGGCGAAGCGAGGCTATACGCTGCGGCGCGTCCCCGGCTTCGAAGTCGGCCCATCCGACTACGCCGGTGATCACAGGATGCTGGCGCGCGAGATCGAGGAGATAGTGGGTTTCGGCTTCGGTCGCCGCTGCCTGGACCACCACCACCGACCCGATCCCGCGTGCCCTCAACGTCGCGTCGATGTCGTTCGGGGCGAAATCACGATACAGCGCGGAAAACTCAGGCGTCAGCCATAGGTAATCGCCGCGCGCGAGCTGCCAGAAGTGCAGATGCGAATCGACGATCATCGCGGCGTGCTCGCCCAGTCCTGCGTCAATCCCTCGGCGCGCAACTGTTGCCAGACTTCTGCCGGCAGTTCCGCGCGGTATCGCACTGACGCGCTCATCGCTTCTTCCGCGTTGCGCATTCCGGCCACCACGCTGATCACCGCCGGATGGGCCAGAGGAAACTGCAAAGCGGCCGCACCCACATCCACGCCGTGCTCTGCGCATATGGCATATATCTGCTGGGCGCGTCGCAGGACTTTCGGCTCCACCGGCGCGTAGTTGTGGGTGCTGCCCGGCGCCCGCGCATCACCCATCAAGCCCGAGCTGTACGGGCCCGCTACCAGGATACCGACGTTCCATGCTTGCGCTTCCTGCATGATCCGTCGCGATGCATGCTGTTCCAGCAAGGTGTAACGGCCGGCCAGCATCACGCAATCCAGGGGGAACAACGGCATCAGTTCAACTGCGATGTCTTCTTCGTTGACACCGATGCCAATGGCGCCGCACGCGCCGGAGGACTTCAGCTCTGCCATCGCAGGCAGCGCCTCGTCCAGCGCCTGCCGCAGCATGATGGGATGACTATCGCCATGGGTAAGCCGACCGATGTCATGCAGCAGCAGGATATCGACATGGTCGGTCCCCAACCGCTGCAAACTGGACTCGAACGAGCGCATCACGCCATCGCGGCTGTAGTCGAACTCCGCTTTGCGGCCGACTACGGCGAAGCCTTCCCGACCCCACTCGCGGGTCGGGTCTTCATGAATTCGTCGCCCGACCTTGGTGGAGATACGGACGGTATCGCGACGCACGCCTTTGAGCCCATGACCCAAGCGGGATTCGCTCAGGCCATAGCCGTAGTACGGTGCGGTGTCGAAATAACAGATGCCCTTTTCAAGCGCGGTGCTTATCGCCCGCATCGCTTCATCGTCAGTCACTTCGGTGTACAGATTGCCGATAGGTGCGGCGCCGAAGCCCAGCGCCGGCAGGCGCACGTCGGTGGCGCCCAGGCGACGTTCTGCGATCCGGATGGCTGCGGACATCGTTCGCTTCACTCCCTGGCCAATCGCAGCTGCAGCGATAAGGGGTTCTGGTTACGGACCATGGAGCTATACATGGCGTCCCCTCCCAGGGAGTTGGAAACCGTGGCAGTGGCGGCTTGTGCAGATGGCTTCACTATGCGGCCGACACTGTGATTTTATATGCAAATATGTATATCATATTTAAATACTACAAGCCACGATGCGCCATGCACATGAATTCATAAATAACTAATTGATATTTAGAGATTTTATTGCTCTTGACGATACGTTCGGAGGCTAACGGACGCCTCTCATACACCAGCACAGCTGTGGCTCAACGGGGCTTGACCCCATGCGCCCACCACTTGGACAGCCCTAACGACCTGTGTAGTCGGCAAAACGAAGAGGCCAAGTGAGGTGACGCGATCAATGCTCTCGGCATAGAGAATCAACAGTCCTGATCTTCCTGCTTTTGGTTTGCCGCTGGCCGATAGCGGAAGCCCAATGCGGAACAGTTAGACAAGTTTTCTCATCATCGACAACGGCTAGCGAAGACTGTGAACATGCGAACGGCCGAACGGCAACCCACACCTCCGACGGCGTTCGCGGCCATGCCAACGCCAACCACG
>JAKFDG010000332.1:0-9552 GCA_036677285.1 Pseudoxanthomonas sp. | reverse complement strand
CTCGTCATCATGACCTTCATCCTGCAGCGCTTCCGCGCGCAGTTGCGGTTCTTCCCGTTGTCGCAACAGGCGCTGGCGATCGGCGGGCTGCTGCTGAACGACCGCATCGTCACCGCGGCCGTGCACCTGACGCTGGGCGAACCGACCCTGCCCTGGAACTACTGGTGGGCGCCGCTGCTGGGCATGCTCCTGTGGCCGCCCTTGTTCCTGATGCTGGATGCATTGCGGCTTGGCAAGCGCCGCTAGCCGATGAGACCGCCGCGTCGCCCGTCCAAGAATCCGTCCGCGGAAGCCGAACAGTTCCGCCGCCGCGCCGCGCTCGGTTTCGTCGTGGTCGCGGTCGCCCTGCTGGGCCTGGCCGGCTGGTACTTCAAGCTGCAGGTGATCGACCACGCCGAGTACGCCGCGCGCTCGCAAGCCAACCAGATCAAGCCCAAGCCGGTAGTGCCGGGGCGCGGCAGCATCTTCGACCGCAACGGCAAGCTGCTGGCCGAGAACGTGCCGGCGTTCCGCCTGGACGTGTTGCCCGAGAAGGCCGGCGACCCCGGGAAACTCGTCGCGGAACTGGGGAAGATCTTCGCCCTCGCGCCCGAAGACATCGAACGCTTCGAAGCCACGCGCAAGGTCACGCGCGGGTTTCGTCCGGTCACGCTCAAGTTGCGGGTCAGCGAGGAGGAGATGGCGCGCTTCGCGGTGGATCGCTGGCGCTTCCCGGGGGTGGAACTGGAGCCTTACCTGACCCGGCGCTATCCCTACGGCGATCTGTTCGGGCACGTCATCGGCTATGTCGGACGCATCGACGAGAAGGACCTGGCCACGATGGGCGAGGGCAACGCCGCCCTGACCCATACCGGCAAGACCGGCCTGGAGCGTTATTACGAGGAAACGCTGCGCGGCAAGATCGGCTACGAACAGGTCGAGACCAATGTCGAGGGGCGCGCGCTGCGCACCGTGGGCCGGGTGCCGGCGCAGGCCGGCGCCGACCTGCGGTTGAGCGTGGACGCCGACCTGCAGCGCGCGATGGTCGCGGCCTTCGGTGAGTTGGAAGGCTCGGCCGTAGCGCTGGATCCGCGCAGCGGCGAGGTGCTGGCGATGGTCAGCCTGCCCAGCTACGACCCGAACCTGTTCGTCAACGGCATCTCGCACGCCGATTTCAACGCGCTCAACACCAACCCCTCACGGCCGCAGTTCAACCGGCTGGTGCTGGGCGGGGTGGCGCCAGGCTCCACGCTGAAGCCGTTGCTGGCCCTCGCCGGCCTCGACAGCGGCCTGCGCAAGCCGGAGGACAAGACGCTTTCCACCGGCATGTTCCGGCTGCCGGGGATGCGCGGCCGCGGCTGGGGCGACTCCCACCGCGGCGGCCATGGCTGGACCGACGCGCGCAAGTCGATCGCCGATTCGGTGAATACCTATTACTACCGGCTGGCGGTGGACATGGGCGTCGAACGTTTCGATGCCTACCTGACCAAGTACGGCTTCGGCAAGCCGACCGGCATCGATCTCATCGGCGAGATCGACGGCATCCTGCCATCGCCGGCGGCCAAGTTGAAACTGACCCGGGAGCGCTGGTATCCGGGCGACCTGGTCAACGCCGCGATCGGCCAGGGCCTGTGGAAGGTGACGCCGCTGCAACTGGCGCGCGGCACCGCCGCGCTCGCCGATCACGGCCTGTTGCGCCGGCCGCACCTGGTGGCGGCGCAGCGCGCCGGTTTCGACGGGCCTTGGGTGCCGCTGCCACAACCTGCGCCCATCCGCATCACCGAGCGTGCGGACAACTTGCGTGTGGTCCAGGAAGGCATGGAGATGACGGTGAACGGACCCGGCGGCACCGCGCGCGTCATCAGCATCGGCGCGCCCTACCGCATGGCCGGCAAGACCGGCACCGCGCAGGTGGTCAATCGCAGCACCGCCGGAATCAATCCGAAATCACTGCCGATGCATCGGCGGCACCGCGCGCTGTTCGTCGGCTACGCGCCGGCGGAAAACCCCACCATCGCCGTGGCGGTGATGGTGGAAGGTGGCGGCTATGGCGCGGCCACCGCGGCGCCGATCGCGCGCAAGGTCTTCGATGCTTACCTGCTGGGGAAAATGCCCGAGGGCGTGCCGCCCGATGCCGATGATGCCGCGATCGAAACCCGCGTAGGTGTGGATCCGGTGCCGCCTGCAGCTGGCGAAGCGCCCATTGCGCCCACCACGCCGGGAACGGCCCCGCCATGAGCGAAATCCTGCGCTGGCTGTTCGACCTGGGCAAATACTTCGCGCGCACCCTCGACTGGCCGTTGCTGCTGGCGCTGGGCGCGTTGATGGGCATCGGCCTGGCGGTGCTGTACAGCGCCGGCGGCGAGACCCAGGGCACGCACCTGATGCTGGCGCAGGGCGCGCGCTTCGCCGCGGGCCTGGCGGCGATGTGGGGTTTGTCGCGGGTCTCGGCCACGCGTTTGCGCGCGTGGACGCCGGGCGTGTTCCTGGCATCGCTGGTGCCGTTGATCCTGGTGCTGTTCATCGGCACCGGCAAGCATGGACAGCACTGGATCGACCTGAAGCTGTTCTACCTGCAGCCCTCGGAACTGATGAAGATCAGCCTGCCGATGATGCTGGCCTGGTACCTGCATCGCGAGCCGCTGCCGCCGCGCCTGCGCACGGTGCTGGTGGCGGGTGCGCTCATCGCCGTGCCCACGTTCCTGATCCTGCAGCAACCGGATTTCGGCACCGGCATGCTGGTCGCGGCCAGCGGCATGTTCGCGCTGCTGCTGGCCGGACTGCCTTGGTGGTGGGTGGGCGTGGCGGTGGGCAGCGTCGCCGCCGCGGCGCCGGTGGCCTGGATCTGGTTCCTGCGCCCCTACCAGAAGGACCGCATCCTGACCTTCCTCAATCCGGAAAACGATCCGCTGGGTACCGGCTGGAACATCATCCAGTCCAAGATCGCCATCGGCGGTGGCGGATTGACCGGCAAGGGCTGGGGCCAGGGCTCGCAATCGCATCTCGATTTCCTGCCCGAACACACCACCGATTTCATCTTCGCCGTGCTTTCGGAAGAATTCGGATGGATCGGGGTGATGGTGGTGCTGGGGCTGTACCTGTTCGTGATCGGCCGCTGCCTGTGGATCGCGATCGATGCGCGCGACACTTATTCGCGCCTGCTCGCGGGTTCGTTGGGGCTGGCGTTCTTCGTCTACGTGATCGTCAATGGCGGCATGATCTCCGGCCTGCTGCCGGTAGTGGGCGTGCCGATGCCGCTGCTCAGCTACGGCGGCACGTCGGCGGTGTCGTTGCTGGCCGGGCTGGGGTTGGTGATGGCGATCAGGGCGCACCGGCCGGTGCACGGATACTGAAAAAGCAAGGTGATGGTTGGCGGTTGGTGGTTGTCGGAGCAGGCTCTTCGCCATCGACTATCAACTGCCAACCAGCGGAAAACAGGCGAATTCTGAACGCTCCCTCGTGGCCGGCAGTGCCCTCGATAGACTGGCCATGCTACCCTCCGCGCCGATGACCCGACGCGCACTTTTCTGCCTGTTCACGCTCGGCCTCGTCGCTTGCGCGACGCCGCTGAAGTCTCCTACTCCCGCGCCGCAGACCGCAGGCGAACCGGCCACACCGAAATCGCCCGCCGAGACTTCGACCGAAGCCCTGCCGCCCGATGCGCCCGTCGACCTGGCACCGGTCCCGTTCGAAACCGCGCGTGCCAATTTCGTGCGCGATACCGCGACGAAGTACGGCATCGCGCCGGCGACGATCGAAGCCGCGCTGGCCCAGGCGCAGTTCCGCGACGACGTGGTTTCGCTGATGTCGCGGCCGGCCGAGCGCGTGAAGCCATGGAGCGAATACCGCCCGAATTTCATCACCGCCTCGCGCATCGAAGGCGGCCGCGCCTTCCTGGCCACACACCGCGAGGAACTGCAGCGCGTGCAGGCGCGCACCGGGGTGCCCGCGGAAATCATCGTCTCCATCATCGGCGTGGAAACCAGCTATGGCGGCTTCACCGGCAAGCACCGCGTGATCGATGCGCTGTACACGCTGGCGTTTCGTTATCCGCGCAGCGGCGATCCGCAACGCGCCGCCTACGAATACAAGCGCGAGCAGTTCTTCCGTGACGAGCTGGCGCAATTGTTCGCGCTGGCCCGCGAGGAAAACCTCGACATCAACAGCCTGACCGGCAGCTACGCCGGCGCCATGGGCATGGGCCAGTTCATGCCCTCGAGCTATCGCGAATTCGCGGTGGACGGCAACGGCGATGGGCGCCGCGACCTGTTCGGGAGTTTCGACGATGTGTTTTCCTCCATCGCCAACTATTTCCTGAAGAAGGGTGGCGAGCGCGGTGGCTGGGTGCCCGGCGCTGCCGTGGTGGCGCGTGCCGAACTGCAACCGGGCTACGCCGAGTTCAATCCGGAAACCTGGACCCCGGACTACACCCTCGCCGACCTGGCCCAACGCGGTTACCGTCCGCTGGAGCCGGTGGCGGCCGATGCCACCGCCACCCTGGTGTCGTTGGAAGGCAGCACGGGCAGGCAGTACTGGTTCGGTTTCCAGAACTACTACGCCATCACCCGCTACAACAACTCCAAGATGTATGCGATGGCGGTGTACCAGCTGTCGCAGGCCATCGCCGGCAAAGAGATCCCGCCGGCATGAGGTGGCTTGCGCTGCCGTTGCTGGCACTGACCCTCGCTGCTTGCAGCAGCGCGCCGAAGAAATCCCCGCCACCCCCGCCGGCCCAGGCCGGCAGGCATGCGCCGCCGGTGCCACCGCAGGTTGTCGCTGGCAAGTGCAGCGATACCTATGCGCCGGCCCAGGAAGACCCGGGCAAGCGCGGCGATTACAAGGCAGGCGGTCTGTACGCGCCGCATATCGCCGACACCACGCCCGAGCATGTTCCCGACATCGATTGCATCGCCGAACCGGTGGTCACCCGCGAGCCGCGTTCGCCGGTCGGCAATCGCCCTTCCTACAGCGTGCTTGGCAAGAAGTACCAGGTGATGGATCGTGCGGAAGGGTATGTCGAGGAGGGCATGGCCTCGTACTACGGCAACAAGTTCCACGGTCGCCGCACTTCCAACCAGGAGGTGTACGACATGTACGCCTTCACCGCCGCGCACAAGACCTTGCCGCTGCCGAGCTTCGCCCGCATCACCAACCTGGACAACGGCAAGACGGTCGTGGTGCGGGTCAATGACAGGGGGCCGTTCCACGCTGGCCGCGTGATCGACCTGAGCTATGCCGCGGCGGTCAAGCTGGACATCGTCAGGCGCGGCGTCGGCCGGGTCGAAGTGCGCGCGTTGACCGGCACGGAAGACGCGACGCTGGTCGCTTCCAGGACACCTGCTTCCGCCCCGGCCAGGACCACCATCGCCACCGGCGTTCCGACCCGGGTCGGAACGGGAGCACCGACGGCGATGGACGCACTGGTCGACGCGTTGCCGGCCTCCCCCGTCAATGCGGTCGCCACGCAGGCGCCTGCAACTCCAGCGGGGAGTGCGTCATCGTCGCAGCCCTGGCGTTACCACGTCACCGCGAAACCGGAAAACGCGCCGAGCGCGGATGAGTTCGAGGCATGGATGCAGTCGCGTGGAGTGCGCGTGGCCACCGGCAAGCCCGCCGTGCCGGCAACCGTTCCTGCAGCGGCGAAAGTCGCACAAGCGCTGCCGCCGCAAGCCATCGGGGTGCATCCGGCGCCCGCCATGGCAGTCGCTTCCGCGGGCGACGTGCAACTGCAGGTCGCCAGCTTCGCCAGCCGCGAGAACGCCGATCGTGCGCTGGCGCGCCTCAATGCCGCCGGGATCGATCGCGCCAGCCTGAGCGACGTGGACAGCAACGGACGCAAGCTGTGGCGGCTGAGGGTGGGGGCGCCGGACCAGGCCGCGGCCTCTGAAATCGCCGGTCGGATCGCCGGCCTGGGTTTCGAAGAACCGCAAGTGGTCAGGGAATAAGTACCTGCCATAGCCGCATTCGAGGGCCGTTTTTTGCGCCAGTACGGCAATGGAACCGCTTCGGACATCTACAATTACGGACTGCCCGACATCGGCAATCCGCCTTCCAGGAGTTCGCAACAAATGAAGTTCCGTTTCGCAATCGCAGCGCTTGCCACCGTCTCGGTCGGCCTGGCCTTCGCCCAGACCCCGGCGCCGCAGCCCATGCCGCAGGCGCCTGCGCCCGCAACGGCCTCGTCGGCCGTCGCCATTCCGCCCGCACCCAAGCCCGCCGGGACCGCATGGGTGCTGATGGACTTCACCACCGGCCAGGTGCTGGCGGGCGAGAACTACAACCAGCGCGTGGAGCCGGCCAGCATCACCAAGGTGATGACCTCGTATGCGCTGGCGGCGGAGCAGAAGAACGGCAAGATCAAGCCCGACGACCAGGTGATGATGAGCGAGCGCGCCTGGCGCGAAGGCGGTGCGGGTACCGACGGCAGCTACAGCGGCTTCGCCGTCAACCAGACCGCGCGCCTGGAGGACATGGAGAAGGGCATGGCGGTGCAATCCGGCAACGACGCCGCGATCGCCCTGGCCGAACACGCCGCCGGCAGCGAGGAAGCCTTCGCCGCGCTGATGAACAACTATGCGACGAAGATCGGCATGAAGGACTCGCATTTCGTCAATGCGCATGGTCTGTCGGCGCCGGAGCATTACTCGACCGCCTACGACCTGGCGCTGCTGGGCCAGGCGTTGATCCGCGACTATCCGCAGACCTACGCCTACAACAAGATCAAGGAATTCACCGTCGGCGCGATCACCCAGCCCAACCGCAACCTGCTGCTCTGGCGTGATCCCGCGGTGGACGGCATCAAGACCGGCCATCATTCCGGCGCGGGTTACTGCCTGATGAGTTCGGCCCAGCGCGGCGACCAGCGCCTGATCGCGGTGGTGATGGGCTCGACTTCCGAGAAACAGCGCGCCACCGACAGCCTGGCGTTGTTGAACTGGGGCTTCCGCTTCTTCGAAACCCATCGCCTGTACGAGGCCGGCAAGGTCATCGCCCAGCAGCGCGTGTGGAAGGGGACCACCAAGCAGGTCCAACTCGGGGTGGCAGTACCGTTGCTGGTCGGCGTGCCGCGCGGCCGCTATGCGGACCTGAAGCCGTCCATGGACGTGCCCAAGGTGCTGGAAGCGCCGATCGGCAAGGGCCAGGCCATCGGCACGGTCAAGGTGAGCCTGGATGGGAAGCTGGTGGCGCAGGCGCCGCTGGTCGCGATCAATGCAGTGGAGCAGGGTGGCTTCTTCCGCCGCCTGTGGGACAGCTTCTGGATGTGGTGGGAATCGGAGTGATTCTGTTGCCCGACCATTGAACAGGACGAAGCCGGCGCGAGCCGGCTTCGTTGCGTATGCGCCTTGCGCAGTCTGGTCATGGCCGGGACACACCTGTTTCGACGTTCCTGAGGACAGCTACGCGAGCTTGTTTCACTTCTTTTTTTTCATAAGGAAAGCACGATGAGTATCAGCATGTTCAGGCAGGCAGCCATGGTCGTGGGATTGCTTGGCGCGGTCATGGCGCCGGCGTATGCACAGAAGCAAAGCGCGCAGGACCAGCGCGCGGAGAAAGTCGCCCAGATCCCCGTCTGCGCCAAATCGCTGGGCGCGATTTCCGTGCTCGAGCCCGAGGACGCCACCAACTGGTGGACCGGGCAGCAGCTGCCGGCGCCGTCGAAACTGATCAAGGTATTCGTCAACAAATCGCGCTGCTTCACCCTGGTGGACCGTGGTGCGGGCATGGACGCGGCGATGAACGAACGTGCGTTGGCTTCCAGCGGTGAGTTGCGGGTCAAGTCCAACATCGGCAAGGGCCAGGTGCGCGCAGCCGACTATGTGATGGTGCCCGACCTGATCGCGCAGAACGCCAATGCCGGTGGCAATGCCCTGGGCGGTCTGCTCGGCGGCCTGATCGGCGGCAATGCCGGCGCCATCGTCGGCGGCCTGAACTTCAAGAAGAAAACCGCCGACGTGGTGTTGACCGTCACCGACGTGCGCTCTTCCGAACAGGTGGCCATGGCCGAAGGCAATGCCAAGAAGACCGATATCGGCTGGGGTGCAGGTGGCGGCCTGTTCGGCGGCAGCGGCTGGGGCGCAGCCGGGGTCTCGGGCTATGCCAATACCGAGCTGGGCCAGGTCATCACCCTGGCCTACCTTCAGGCGTACACCGACATCGTCGCGCAACTGGGTGGCCTGCCGGACAGCGCCTCCGCGGCCAATTCGCAGCAGGCGGTGACCATGGTCAAGCCTGGCCGGCTATTCGCCAATGCGGGAGGCACCGGCAAGATCGTGCGACCGCTGGAAGTGGGGATGATGCTCTACCCCACCGGCAACAAGCAGGGCGTGATGTGGGAAGTGGAAGACGAGCTGGGCAACAAGGGCTGGGTATCCTCGCTGCTGCTGGAGCTTTCCAAATAGCTTTTCCGGGGTGATTCAAAGAGGGGCCGCGTTCACATGCGGCCCCTCGTCGTTTCTGGCGCATGGGGGCCGGTGCGCTTGGGTTTCCGCCGCAATGGCCCAATAATCGGCCCATGGAAATCAAATCAGACAATCCGGACCACGGCTTCCAGTTCCCCGGCGACTTCGAACTGAGCGCGATGGGCACTGCCGACACCGGCCTGGAAAGCGAATTGCCGCGGCTGCTTTCCGCTGCCGGCATCGAGGTGCTGCAGGAAAGCATCCAGTGGAAGCATTCCTCCAACGGCAAATATGTTTCCGTACGCATCGGCTTCCGCGCCGAAAGCCGTGAACAGTACGACGCCGCGCACGCCGCCTTGCGCGAACATCCGGAAGTGAAGTGGACGATATGACCCTGCAGGCCTGCCGGGTGCGCGAACTCGGCCGCCAGCCCTACGAGCCGGTGTGGCGCGCGATGCAGCGCTTCACCGATGCACGCGATGAATCGACCCCCGACGAACTCTGGCTGGTGGAGCACGACCCGGTGTTTACCCTGGGCCAGGCCGGCAAGCCGGAGCACGTGCTGGCCGCGGGCGATATTCCCGTGATCCATGTCGATCGCGGCGGCCAGGTGACCTACCACGGCCCCGGGCAGATCGTCGCGTACCCGCTGTTCGACCTGAAGCGGATGAAGGTCGGCGTGCGCGATTACGTGTGCAGGATCGAGCAATCCATGATCGACACCATGGCCGAATGGAACATTCACGCCGAACGCAAGGAGGGCGCGCCCGGTGTGTACGTCGCCGGCGCCAAGGTGGGCGCGCTCGGCATCCGCGTGCGCCGCGGCTGCACCTTCCACGGCCTGGCCTTCAACATCGCGATGGATCTTGAGCCTTGGTACCGGATCAATCCCTGTGGTTACCAGGGGTTGCAGGTGACGACGCTGGCCGACCTCGGCGGTCCGTCGGGCATGGAAGCGGTGAAGCCGGTGTTGCTGGCGAACATGGCGAAGCAGTTCGGACTCGAGATGCAGACCGAAGCGGCATTGCCGAATCTTTCGCTGGCAGCTTGATCCTGCCCGTCGTCATCCCGGCGCAAGCCGGGACCCAGCGCCTTTGTTCGTGATTCGTCAGCACTTCGTCTGCACGCCCTGCGAGACTCCACACCCTAGGTCCCGGCTTGCGCCGGGATGACG
>JAKFDG010000331.1:0-1744 GCA_036677285.1 Pseudoxanthomonas sp. | reverse complement strand
TACCTGCAGCTGATGGCCGTACCGGGCAACAGCGAGAACCGCGCCACCGAGATCTCCGAGATCTCGCGCTCGCTCAAGGGGCTGGCCAAGGAACTCAACGTGCCGGTGATCGCGCTGTCGCAGCTCAACCGCTCACTGGAAACCCGCACCGACAAGCGCCCGGTGATGGCCGACCTGCGCGAATCCGGCGCCATCGAGCAGGACGCCGACGTCATCATCTTCATCTACCGCGACGAGTACTACAACAAGGATTCGGCGGACAAGGGCCTGGCCGAAGTGATCATCGGCAAGCAGCGTAACGGTCCGACCGGCTCGCTCAAGCTGAAGTTCTTCGGCGAATACACCCGCTTCGACAATCTGGCCCACGATGCGGTGGGCAGTTTCGAGTGACCGGGCAGGGCTTGCTCAGCCGATATTGGTCTTCGGCTTCTCCTGGGTAACCTTGTTCAACAGCTTTACCGCGTAGCCGCTGCCCGGCACCACCGCCGAGGCCACTTCGGCGCCCAGTTCGAACAGCATCTCCCTCGACATCGCGATCTCGACCTTCTCCCGGAACCACTCGCCGTTCTCGATCACCTCGCCGGTCAGTCCGTCGATCTCGATCACGCCCAGCTTGTTGTTCCAGTTGTATTCGAAGGCGAATACCGGGCGGAAATACAGGTGCGCGGTAGTGAACTCGATGACGTCGCTCTCGATCGAATGCGCGTCGATGGGCTCGGACGCCAGCTTCGACTTCACTATCTGCACCGCCGCGTTGAATGGCAGCTGCGGCGGCACGGTGCCTTCCACATCAAGCTGGCTACGTTCGGCGGCCTTGTAACGTTCGATGTAGCCCTGCAGCTTTGCGGGTTTGATCCCGCGCTTGAGGCCGTCCTGGTGCACGGTGGCGTCGATCTTGCGGTGGCAGAATTCCTGCAACTGAACGTCGATGCGCGGCTTGTTGCTGTTGGGCAGGATCTCGAAGGCGGTACCCGCGATCTCGACCTTGCGCGCATAAGGATTGCTGATCTGCACCGGATAGACCGCTTCGTGCAGGTAGTCGATCTCGCGCCGCGCCACCAGGTGCCAGAACGGCTCGTAGCGCAGTTCCCACTTCGACAGGTGCACGTTGTCTGACTTGGGCCGGTTGAGCGGGTTGAGCCGCGCCAGGGTGCCGAAGGCGGCGAGCTTGCTTTTCTCGGCCTGCTCCTCCGCCGCGCGGCTGGGATAGACCTCTTCGAAATACAGGATGCGGTAGACCGAACTGTCCGGGCTGAGCGTGGTGTCCATCATCGATCCAGGGCGCCTAGGCTATCGTTGTTCATACGGAATCCGGCGATGGCGCAGGCCACGTGCGAACCCACCCGTGCGGGGACGCGATGGTCCTTCGCATTGCCGCCGGGACAGGCGGCTACAATCTGGCGATGTCCGACCCCTCCCTGACCGCCGTGCCCGGCCAACCCTTCCCGGATCGCGCCGAGGCCAGCGACCGGCCCACGCGCATCCGCGTGGATCTCGACGCATTGACCCACAACCTGCAAGCGCTCCACAGCCACACCGGCGTGCCGATCATGGGCATCGTCAAGGCCAATGCCTATGGGCATGGCCTGGTGCCGGTGGCCCAGCACCTGGAGGCGCAGGGCATCGCCCAATTGGGCGTTGCCTTCGTGGAAGAGGGGCTCGCCCTGCGTCGTGCAGGGGTACGGATACCGATCCTGGTGTTGGGCGGCATCCACGCGCCACAGGTGACCCAGTTCCTCATCCA
>JAKFDG010000330.1:0-4032 GCA_036677285.1 Pseudoxanthomonas sp. | reverse complement strand
CGCGTACTTGTACAGGTCGCCGAGCGTCGGGAAGTTGAAACAGGCGCGGTTGAACAGGTCCGCATCACCGTCGCCCAGCATGGCGATCATGCCGATGTGCACCGTTTCGGTCGCCTGTTCGCCGATCACGTGAACCCCGAGCAGGCGCAGGTCCGAGCGTCGGAACAAAAGTTTGAGGAGGCCATGGTCGTCGCCGAGGATGCAGCCACGGGGACTGTCGGCGGCGCGCCAGCGGCCCACGACATAGTCGACGCCCGCCGCGCGTAGCGACTCCTCGGTCGCACCGACCGTGCCGACTTCCGGGATCGTATAGATGCCGGCCGGGAGCAGGGTAGCAAGGTCGCGTTTCAGGTCCGAGCCCAGTGCGCGGGTGATCGCGGCGCGCGCCTGTTCCATTCCGGTGGCCGCCAGCGCGGGCGCGCCGATCACGTCGCCCGCGGCGTAGATGTGGGGGGCGGTAGTGCGGAAGTCAGCGTCAACTTCTATCAATCCGCGATTGCCGGTGGCGACGCCAGCGGCGGCCAGGTTCAGGTCCTGGGTGTTGCTGCTGCGGCCGGAGCACACGAGCACGTCATCGCATTGCAGCGTAACGCCCGAGGCCAGCTCCAGGCTGACGGCCCCACCGGCGCCGGCGCGGCATTGTGCAACCCGCTCGCCCAGGTGCAGGTGGACGCCGAAAGCGGCCATCGCGTCGGTCAGCGCGCGCGAGATTTCCCCGTCCAGGAAAGGCAGCAGCGATTCGCGTCCGTCGATCAGGTGCACCTCGGTGCCGAGAGCTGCGAAAGTTGATGCGTACTCGCAGCCGATGACGCCGGCGCCGACCACGGCCAGCACACGAGGCAAGGTTTCGATTTCGAGGATCTCGTTCGAATCGTGCACATGCGGGTGTTCGAACGGAAACTCGGGGGGGTGGAACGGCGACGATCCGGTGGCGATGAGCAGGATGTCGCCGCGCAGCATCGCGGTGTGCCCTCTGGAGCCGTCGACGCGCACCGTGTGCGGACCGACGAACATCGCGGTTCCCGCGCAGCGCTGCACCCCCAAACGCTCCAGGTTTGATTCGACGCGTCGGCGCTCGCCCTGCATCACGTTGTCGCGATGCCGGGTGAAATCGGCGACAGAGGTTTCGCGCCGCAGCGACAGGTCGACGCCATGCAATCGGCGGGACCGGATACCCGACAGCGCCAGCGCGGTTTCGCGCAATGTCTTGCTCGGAACCGTGCCAGTGTTGATGCCGGCTCCGCCGACTTCGCTTTCGCGCTCGATCAGCACGGTGCGCGCGCCCATCATCGCGGCGGCCATCGCGCCGTTGACGCCGGCAGGGCCGGCGCCGATCACGATCACGTCGAATGCTTCCACGCTCATCAGTTCGACCTCCCAGCGCGTTGGTCCCTGCCACGCCAGGTCGGCGCCAGGCTCGTGTCGGTCGGGACAATATCACCATTGCCAACCGCCTCCGCCCGGGACGCTAGCGCATGGCCGGTCCGGACGGGCGGGGTGCAGCGAGCGACCGTGGCATTGCCATAGGCGCGTGGTACGGTGATTGGGGGCAGGTCTTGGGGGCGGGGTGTCGTGGACGCGGATCGGATCCTGTTGGCAATGCTGGTTGCCGCCTTCGTGATGGCCGCCATCCAGCACCTGCTGATCTGGGTGCGCCACACCGCCGTGCGCGAACATCTCTGGTTCGGCGTGACCTCGCTGGCCGTCGCCGCCGCGGCCATCTCCGATTGCCCCGAATGCTTCGGGGTGCCTGCACCCGGCGCTGCTTCAGTGCGGCACTGGTCCTTCCTCCTGGCCATGGCCTGGCTGTCCGCCACGACATGGTTCATCGTCGAATACGCGGGCGAGCCCAGGCGGCGTCTGCCCGCGCTCCTCGCGGTCGTCCTGCTCGCCATCGCGGGCTTCGGGGACTTGGTGTCGATTGCATTGGGACGCTACAACCTTGGGGGGGGCCCGCAAGGGATGCTGCGCGTCCCGGCCATTGTCGCGCTCGCGATCATGTTCGGGCTGCTGGCCGATGGCGCGTTGCGGATGTGGCGCGCGGCGAGGTGGATTCGTACGGCGGCGCTGGGAGCACTCGGCACGGTGCTGTCGCTCATTGCCCTGCGTGGCATCCAGGTGGGTAATGCAGGGGTAGAAATTTCGCCGATGATCCTTTGTGCGTTCCTGGTCGTTGTCGTGATCATGACCTATGAACTCGCCGGCACCGTGACCGGCGGCGAGATTGCAACGCAACGACAACGCCAGGAACTCGCCCATGCGTCCCGGTTGTCAATCGTCGGCGAACTCACCGCGACGATCGCCCATGAAATCAACCAGCCGCTGGGTGCGATCCTGAGCAACGCGGATGCCGGAGAAATCCTGCTTGAGAATCCGGATCCGCCTTTGGACGAGATCAGGAAGATCCTCGCCGACATACGCCGCGACGGCCTGCGTGCGAGCGATGTCATTCGACACGTGCGCAGGCTGGTTCGGAGGCGGGAACTGGAGCTGGAAAAACTCGACGCCAACGCCATCGCAGCGGATGTCATTGCCTTGCTAGAGCCGGAAACGCGCCGGCGCCGGATATCCCTGGCAAGCGTGTCGTTGCCGCATTCCGCCTGGCTTCGCGGTGACCGCGCGCTTCTGGAGCAATTGCTGATCAACCTGATATTGAATGCCATGGATGCCGTGGAGGCCGTGGGCGCCACTGGCAATGTGCCGTTGAGCGACTCACCGGTTGCCCTTAGCATCTCGACCACGACCCATGGCGAAGTCGAGTTCCAGATCGTCGACGCTGGTACCGGTATTCCAACGGAACGCCTGAGCCACCTGTTCGATTCGTTCTATACCTCGAAGTCGCATGGCATGGGTCTGGGGTTGTCCATCGCGCGCTCCATCGTCGAGGCGCACGGCGGACGTATCCGGGCCGAGAACAACCGTGAGGGGGGAGCCAAATTCCGGGTCACCCTGCCGCCCTATGACGAGCGCCACGAATAGGGTTCGCCCGTGCGGCCCACCGCTCGCCCTCCTACCGTTCGTCGGTTGCAGGATGGTTTCTGGCCTGTATGCCTAGCAGACCCCGTTCGAGGCGTGTAATACGTAATACGCCGCGGGGGCGGCATTACAAGCTGTCGCGGCTCGGCGTGGGTGATCTATCCCGACAAGAGAGGCATGACATGGCTGTCAGTAATGCTGTGATTCACGTGGTCGATGATGATGCTTCCATGCGCGAGGCGCTCAGCCGCTTGCTGAGCGTGCTGGGCTTTGAAGTCCGTCAATATGCTTCTGCCGGCGAATTCCTTTTGGTATGGCCCGTCGATGCGCCGGGTTGCTTGCTGCTCGATGTGCGCATGCCCGGGCCCAGCGGTCTGGATCTGCAACTTGCGCTGACACGGCGCGCGGATGCTCCCCCGGTCGTGTTCCTGACCGGCTACGGCGATATTCCGAGCAGCGTCCTGGCCATCAAGCGCGGCGCGGTGGATTTCCTCACCAAACCGGTCGAGCGGGAGACCCTGCTTGCCGCGGTGACCGCCGCGCTCGAACGGGACGCCGAGCGGCGCGAAGGCAATCGCACGCGGCAGGAAGTGCGTCGGCGATTCGAGACGCTGACGTCGCGCGAGCGGACAGTCTTCGCGCAGGTCGTCCTTGGCCGCCTCAACAAACAGATAGCCACGTACCTGGGCACCTGCGAACGCACCGTCAAGGCCCATCGTGCGCATGTCATGGAAAAAATGCAGGTGCACTCGGTCGCCGAACTGGTCCATCACGCCGTGCAGCTGGAACTAGGCACGGTTCTTAGTCCGCCGTCGACGGCGTCCGAAGAGATGGTCGCCTGACCGATCAGGCGGCGCTGCGTATTCAAAGCAACAACTCGCTTTTGCCCACAGGGGCACCCTTGGCGCGCCCCAATGAGCAATTACCCTTGCCCAGCGCATGGCCGATTATTTGTGGGCAACCAGATTCCGCACCGATGAGTCTCGCCAATAGGGCCCAGCATCGTGCATGTGAACCCAGAGATCGTACTGATCGAAGACGACGGAGGCGTGCGCC